>JANPKX010000260.1:0-1986 GCA_031426235.1 Alphaproteobacteria bacterium
GCTGCAGCAGGGTCTCGACGGTGTCGCGCCGCTCGCCGCGCGAGGCAATGCCCTTGAGCACGGCCATGTGGTCCAGCAGGTCCAAGGCGGAGACGCGGGGATAAACCCCAAAATCCTGCGGCAGATATCCCAGGGTGCGGCGCAGTTTCTCGGGCTCGACGATCACGTCGATGTCGCCGAAGCGGATGGTTCCGGCGGTGGGCGTCTGGAGGGTCGCAATGGCCCGCATCAGGGTGGACTTGCCGGCCCCATTGGGACCCAGCAGGCCGAACATCCCCGTGCCGACGCTCAGATCGACGCCGTCCAGCGCGCGTGTCCCGTTCGGATAAACGTGCGTCAGACCCTTGATCGAAAGCATGGCCGCCACTCTCACCCCGTCCCGCCGCTACGCTGCCCCGCGGGGATAGTCGGGGCAAGTGAGGGATGTGTAACGAAGGCTCGCCCGGTGTGACGGTGCTCAGCTCAGGTCGATCGGGACGCTGGCGAGGTCGCCGCGCCAGGCGGCTTTGGCCTGGCGGGCGTGGTCGCGGGCGGCGCCCTTGCGGCCCTGGCCAGCCTCGGCGGCGGACAGGATGCGCAGGGCCAGGGCGTCCTGCGGCCAGCTGGCGAGGCTGGCCTGGGCTTCGCGCTCGGCCTCGGCATAGCGGCCGGCCTTGAGCTGGGCGGCGGCGAGGCTGCGGCGGACCGGGTACCACCAGGGCGGCGGGTCGAAGTTCTTGGGAACCGGGAAGGCCTTCTCCTGGGCGAGGGCCGCCTTGGCGAAGGCGACGGCGGCGACGTCGGGCTTGCCCGCCGCCATCGCGGCGCGGCCGGTCAGCACGCCGCCGGCGACCTCGGCAACCTGGGCGTTGAGGGTCTCCGCGGCCTTGGCCGCTTCGGCGCCCAAGGCGGCGATGGCGTCGGCTTCGCGCGCGACGCCGGTCGCATCGCCCTTGGCGGCCAGGGCCTCGCCGCGCGCATAGTGGTGGTAGATCTTGAGGATACGGGCGTCCTTCGGTCCTTCGGGCAGAGCCAGGGCGCGATCGGGCGCGAACCGGGCCAGGGCGACAAGGGCTCGGGCGTGGGCGGTGGCGCCCTGGTCGGGGCCGATGTTCAAGGGCGAGGCGACCTTGACATGGTCGGCGTATTTCAGGGCCAGCGCCTGATCGCCGGCCATCATCGCCCCGCCCAGGCCGAACAGGTAGTTGTGGGTGTAGTAGCGGGGGCCGGTGACGCTGGTGGCCACGGGCACGCCAGTCTCGGCGTCGACCTTGAGCGCCTGAGCGTTCTCGAGCGCCACGTCCTGATAGAGGCCGACCCGCATCAGGGTGTGGGTGCCCATGTGGACGAGGTGGCCTGAGCCGGGGGCCAGGCCGGCCAGGCGCCGGGCATAGGGCAGGGCAAGGGGCGCGTGGCCCGCGAACTCGGTCGCGTGGATGTAGTAGTGGATGGCCGCCGTCTCGTCCGGCTTGCGGGCCAACACCGCCTCCAGGATCTCGCGGGCGCGGGGCACGCCGGCATAGTCGTCCTGGCGGGCCGGGATGATCAGGGCGTGGGCGGTCAAGGTCGCGACGGCGTCGTCGTCCGGCCAGCGGCGGGCGATGGCGTCCATGGCCCGGCCATAGGCCTGCTCTCGGCCTTCCGATGGGGCGACGGGGCGGTAGCGCAGTTGCAGGGCGGCGATCAGGGCTGCGGTCCGCGCGTCAGCCGCGGACGGCAACCTGGCGGCGCGGTCGGCGATGACCAGGGCGCGGGCGGTCTCTTCAGGGCCGGCCTGGGTGTTGAGGGTCGAGCCTAGCGACAGCGCCTCGCCCCAGGCGCAGAGGGCGCAGTTGGGATCGAGCGCCGCGGCCTTGGCCAGGGCGGCGCGGGTCTCGACATGGAGGAAGGCGTGGTAGGCCTGCATCCCATATTCGAACCAGGCCTGGGCTTCCGGATTGGCGGTGTCGGCCTTGAAGGTGCTGGTGCCGACGCCGGGCAGGATGACGGGTTTGGAGACCAGGCCCG
>JANPKX010000261.1:0-10499 GCA_031426235.1 Alphaproteobacteria bacterium
CCGTGCGGACGATCTGCAGGACGGGGCCGAAGATCTCCTCCTGGTAGGTCTTCATGGTGGGCTTCACCTGGTCGAACAGGCTGGGGCCCAGGAAGAAGCCGTTCTCATAGCCCTGCAGCTTAAAGCCTCGACCGTCGACCACCAGCTCGGCGCCTTCGTCGACGCCCAGCTGGATGTAGTCGCTGACCTTCTGCCGGTGCGCGGCGGAGACCACCGGGCCGTACTGGGCGGCGGGATCGGTGGAGATGCCGACCCTCAAGGTCTCCAGTTCCGCCAGCACCCGCTCGCGCACGGCATCGGCCGTCTTGGCGCCCACAGGCACGACCACCGGCAAGGCCATGCAGCGCTCGCCCGCCGAGCCGTAGGCCGCACCGATGATGTCCTTCACCGCCTGGTCCAGGTCGGCGTCGGGCAGGATCACGCCGTGGTTCTTGGCCCCGCCCATGGCCTGGACGCGCTTCCCGGCCGCCGTGCCGCGCGAATAGACGTAGTGGGCGATGTCGGACGAGCCGACGAAGCTGACGGCGCGGATCTCCGGATGGTCGAGGATCGCATCGACCGCCAGCTTGTCGCCGTGAACGACGTTCAGCACGCCCGCCGGCGCGCCGGCCTCCATCATCAGCTCGGCCAGCTTCACCGGCACGGTCGGATCCTTCTCGGAGGGCTTGAGAATGAAGGTGTTGCCCACCGCGATCGCGATGCCGAACATCCACATCGGGATCATGCCGGGGAAGTTGAAGGGCGTGATCCCGGCGCAGACACCCAGGGGCTGGCGCATCGAATAGACGTCGATGCCGGGGCCCGCGCCCTCGGTGTATTCCCCCTTGAGCGCATGGGGGATGCCGCAGGCGAACTCGATGACCTCGAGCCCTCTCTGGATGTCGCCCTTGCTGTCGGCGATGACCTTACCGTGCTCGGACGACAAGAGCTCGGCCAGCGCGTCCATGTCGCGCTCGATCAGGCGCTTGAACTCGAACATCACCCGAGCGCGGCGCTGAGGGTTGGTGGCGGCCCAGCCGGCATGGGCGCGCATGGCGCTGGCGACGGCAGCGTCCAGTTCGGCGGCGCTGGCCAGGGCCACGCGGGCCTGCACCTCGCCGGTGTTGGGGTTGAACACCTCGCCGAACCGGCCGGAGGTTCCGGCCACCAGGGCCCCGTCGATGAAGTGGGTGATCTCTCGCATGGCGAGTTTCTTAGGCCGCAGCGCGGCGCGAGCCTAGAGGCGCCTTGGCGTGCGCTACGCCAACTGCTGTGAAACCCACAGGTAGAGCGGGATGCCGACAATGATGTTGAACGGGAAGGTCACGCCCAGGGACAGGGGCAGGTAGACCCCAGAGTCGGCCTTGGGTAGCGCCAGGCTCATGGCGGCGGGCACGGCGATGTACGAGGCGCTGGCCGCTAGCGTCGCCATCAGGGCGCGGTTTTCGGCCGGGACGCCGAGCAACGCGCACAGGCCCAGCGCGATGACCATCGAGGCCAGCGGCATGAGGATCCCGAACGCGACCAGCGGCAGGGTGAGGTTGTTGGCGTCCATCAGGCGCCGGGCGGCCACCAGGCCCATTTCCAGCAGGAACAGGCACAGCACGCCCTGGAACAGCGGGTTCACGAACAGGTCGATCTTCTGAAGCCCGCGATCGCCGGTGATGGCGCCAATCACGAAGGCCCCCAGCAACAGCACCACGGTGCCGTTCAGCAGAACCTCGCGCACCATTTCTCCACCAACGCCCTTGCGCTGGTCGATGCCGGCTCGGCCGGCCAACAGCAGGCCCGTGAGGATGGCCGGCGTTTCCATTAACGCCACCACCGCCGCCATATAGCCATGGAAGGCGACCTTCTGCGTCAGCAGATACTCGCTCGCCGCCGCGAATGTGACGGCGGAAACCGAGCCGTAGTGCGCCGCCGTCGCGGCCCGCGTCGTGCGGTCCAGCTTGCCGAACAGCCGCAGCGCGTTGAACGCCAGGACCGGCAGGCCAAAACTCAGCAGGACGGCCACCGCGGCGCTGGACAGGAAGCCGGCGGACAGGCCGGCGTGTGCGGCCTCGACCCCGCCACGGAACCCGATGCACAGCATCAGGTAGAGGGCCATCGTCTTGGTAACGCCCTCTGGGATCGCCAGGTCTGACTTCGCCAGTCCGGCGGCCATGCCCAGGACGAAAAACAGCACTGCCGGTTGCAGCAGGTTGCCCGCGGCGAGCGTGAGAATATCCATGGATCGGTCCCCCCGGAACGTGGCGGCCGGGTCTAGGGCGCACGCGCCCATGATGTAAATGCTATCTGCGGGCTATTATCATGAACAACGTAAATGGGCATATCACGCCGCGCGGACGCGAAGGTGACTCGTAAACCTTCATGCGCTAAACGCCTGACCCATGATGCGCACCTCGCACCACCACAGCGGCCCTCACCATCCGACCCTCGCGGGACCGGCTGGACGCTTCGTGGTCTGACGCGAACCGCCGCCGAGCCCCGCCGTTGCGGACGGGGCTGACGAACACACCGCGCCGTCCGTCTCCCTACTCAATCCGCGAGACGACCGATGCCCGATCTTCCATCCTTGAGCCTGGACGCCGCAGCGGCTAAGCGCGCGGCCATGACCAGCGCACCCGAACGCCCCGCAGCCAGAGCTCCGCGTGGGTTCATAGATCGGCGGGGGCGCGACGTAGCCGGCGAACGCGCGATCCTGACCGCCGTAAGCCAGGTCTATGAGCTCTGGGGCTTCGAACCTCTTGAGACCGGCGCGTTCGAATATGCCGATGCGCTGGGCAAGTTCCTGCCGGACGCGGATCGTCCCAATGAAGGCGTCTTCGCGCTGCAGGACGACGATGAGCAGTGGATGGCGCTGCGCTATGACCTGACCGCGCCGCTGGCCCGCTACGCAGCCCAGAACTGGGATGCCCTGGCCAAGCCGTTCCGCCGCTATGCCTATGGCCCCGTTTGGCGCAACGAGAAGCCGGGTCCCGGACGGTTCCGGGAGTTCGTGCAGTGCGATGCCGACACCGTTGGGTCGGCCCGCCCCGAAGCCGACGCCGAGATCATCGCCATGGCGGTCGCCGGTCTGGAGGCCGCCGGCCTGCCCGCCGGGTCCGCGGTGATCAAGATCAATAACCGCAAGCTGCTCAACGGCCTGATGAGCGCGGCGGGCGTGGCGAGCGAGGGGCAGAAACTGGCGGTGCTGCGCGCTGTCGATAAGCTGGACCGCCTGGGCGCCGACGGCGTCCGGCTGCTGCTGGGCGAGGGTCGCAAGGACGAGTCGGGCGATTTCACCAAGGGCGCTGGCCTGGGCGCGGCGGCCGCCGAGCGCGTGCTGGCCTTCACCGCCGCCGGCGTGGGCGGACGCTCGGAGACCCTGGCGCGGCTGGCCGACGTGGTGGGAGGCTCACCGGAGGGCGACGAGGGCCTGGCGGAACTTGCGGCGATCGATGCGGCGCTTTCGGCGCTGGGCATCGGTCCGGACCGGGCCATCGTCGAGCCATCGGTGGTGCGTGGCCTGGAGTACTACACCGGCGCGGTGTTCGAGGCGGAGCTGCTGCTCTCGACCCTGGACGAAAGGGGCCAACCGGTTCGGTTCGGCTCGATCGGCGGCGGCGGACGCTATGACGACCTGGTCGCCCGGTTCACCGGAGAGCGAACACCGGCGACGGGCTTTTCCTTCGGCGTCTCTCGGCTGGCGGCCGCCCTCAAGGCGTCGGGGCGTGAGCTGGCGGCGGCCTCGCGAGGTCCGGTCGTGGTGATCGCCTTCGACCAGGCGCGAATGTCCGACTATTTCGCCATCGCCCAGGAGATCCGGGCCGCGGGCATCCCCGCTGAGGTCTACCTGGGGACCTCGGGCATGCGGCCCCAGATGAAATACGCCGATCGGCGAATGTCCCCCGCCGCCGTCATCGTCGGCGAGGACGAAATCGCGGCCGGGACGGTGACGATCAAGGATCTCGACCTCGGTCGGGCGCTGGCCTCGATAGTGACCGACAACGAGCAGTGGCGCACTGAGCGGCCTGGCCAGCAGACGGCTCCACGCAGCCAGATGGTTGCCGTGTTGCGCGCTATCCTGGACGCCCGCTGATGCGCATCGAGCCCCCCGTGCCGGCGGCCGTCCTGGCCGCGATCCGCGCGCCCCTGGAGGCGAGCGGCGCGGAGCCCGCCGAGGCGCCGCTGCTGCAACCCTTGAACCTGCTGTTGGACCTGGCGGGTGAAACCATGCGCTCGCGCCTTTTCGTGGTGCAGTCGGAGGGGGGGACGGAAAGCTGCCTGCGACCCGACTTCACCGTGGGCATCGCCCGGCGGCATATCGAGGGGGGCCGGGACGCCGGACGCTACTGTTACCAAGGCTCTGCCTACCGGGCCTCGGCCGGGTCGGAGCGGCCCGAAGAGTTTGTCCAGGTTGGGCTGGAGGTCTTCGACGACGGTTCGCGGTCGCTCGAGGCGGATGACGCCGAGGTGGCCGGCCTGGCGTGGCGGGCTTCCGCGGCGGGCGGCCGGGATGATCTGTCGCTATGGCTTGGGGACGTGGCCCTGTTTCGCGCCTTCGTGGACGGCCTGGATCTCCCGGATGTGCTGGCAAATCGCCTGGCGCGCATCGCCGGGCGACCGCGCCTGTTGGCGGCGGAGCTGGCCCGGGTGGGCGAGCCGGCGCCGGAGCGCCAAAGCTCTCTGACGACGCTGTTGGCCAGCCTGACCGAGGTCCAGGCCGCTGCGATGCTGGAGGAGGTCTGGGCGCTGGCGGGCATCGCACCGGTGGGTGGGCGCGGTCCCGCCGATATCGCGGCGCGGCTGATCCGCAAGGCCGAGGCCGAGCGCGCGCCTGCGCTCAGTGCGATGCAGGCCGACGCCATCCGGGCATTCATGGGCATCGACGACACTCCGTCCGGCGCCTTTGCAAGAATGCGGGAGCTGGCTGGCCGCGGGCCGGCTCTGGAAGCGGCGCTTGCCGGCTGGGACGAGCGCCTGTCGGCGTTGGGCAAACACGTTCCGGAAGCCCGCATGCGATTCACGCCGGCGCTGGGTCACGCGTTCGACTATTACGACGGCCTGACTTTCGAAGTGCGGAGCGCGGCCGTTGGACCGGATCGAGCGGTCGCCGTGGGGGGCCGCTACGACGGCCTGCTGATCCGCCTGGGCGCCGCGACTGGCGGCCGCGCGGTGGGGTGCATGGTGCGGCCCTGGCGCGCCTTTTCGGGAGGCGGGGCATGAGCGGGCTGATCATAGCGGTCCCGTCGAAGGGACGGCTGAAGGAGCAGGTCGAGAGCTGGCTGGCGGATTGCGGGCTTCGCCTCGAGGCCTCCGGCGGAAGCCGCGGCTATCTCGGCGCCTTGTCGGGGCTGCCCGGCGCGCAGGTGCGCTTGCTGTCGGCGGCCGACATCGCCGAGGCGCTGGACGCCGGCGAGGTCCACCTGGGCGTCACTGGCGAGGACCTGCTGCGAGAACGCGGCGAGGAGATCGACGCCCGGGTCCTGTTGCTGCGTGCGCTCGGCTTCGGCCGCGCGGATCTGGTGGTCGCCGCGCCCAAGAGCTGGCTGGATGTCGAGACCATGGCCGATCTCGAAGCTGTCGCGGGCGACTATCTGGCGCGCCAGGGCCGCCGGATGCGGGTGGCGACCAAGTACCTCGTGCAGACACGCACTTTTTTCGCCCGGCACGGGGTCGCAGACTATCGGATCACGGAGTCCGGCGGCGCTACTGAGGGCGCCCCCGCAGCGGGGACGGCGGAGCTGGTGGTGGACATTACCTCGAGCGGCGCGACCCTCGTTGCGAACGGCTTGAAGGTGCTGACCGACGGCGTGATCCTCAGAAGCCAGGCTCAACTGGCCGCTTCGACAAGTGCGGCCTGGAGTGAGGAGGCGCTGGCTAGCGCCGAACGCCTGCTGCGGATTGTGGAAGCGCGCGCCCAGGCTCTGCGCGGGGCCTTACTGTCCTGGCCCGCCCGCGGGGATCCCGAGGAAGCGCGCGTGGTGGACCAGTTGGTCGCTGCGGGCGCAACGCGTAGACCGAACGGCCTTCTCATGGACGCGGCGTCCGTTGCGGATGCCGCCCTGCTGCTCGCGGTCGCCGGGCTGGGTCCCGTGGCGGCGGCCAAGCCCGACTTTGTCTTCGAGGTCGACAGCCAGGCCCTGGCACGTTTGAAATCGCGCGTTTTTTGACGTGATCGTATAAAAACGGGGTGAAATTCCCCGCGTTCGCGAAAATGTGTGAGCAGCGTGCAGAAGATCGGCTCTAGGCCCGTTGACTCGGGTGAAAAATTGCCCTTTTGTCATCATGCGAGAGACACAAAGACGCAAGTTCTGCGGTCTCCGGCGTTTCGGGGAGGAAACGCCCGCTCATATAAGAGCGACTGCTCAAGGCGGCCTGCAGCGACTATCCCCCGCTGCAGGCCGATTCTTTTTCTGGACCCACCCATATTTGACACGGCCGTCAAATTTCGCGCTCAGGGCGCGGGGTCGAGGCGTCCCGGGTCAGCACGCCGCTGCGCGGCATAGGCGCTCCGGAGCGCGGCGAGTTCCGGAGCGTACCGCGCCTCCGCCGCCTCTTTCAGCTTGGGGATATGGTAGGCCGGAAACAGGTCGTTATCGGGCCGGTAGTCCTTCAACAATTGCTTGGCCAGAGTTACCTGGTGGACCTCTGTCGGCCCGTCGGCGATACCCATGACCAGAGCCGACGTCACCATGTGCATGAACGGCATCTCGTTGGACACGCCCAGGGCGCCGTGCAGGTGGGCCGCCTTGGCGGCGATGTCGCCATAGACCCTGGGCGTCATCACCTTGATCGCCGCGATGTCCTTGCGGACCAACTGGTAGTCCTGATGTTTGTCGATCAGCCACGCCGTGCGCAGCACCATCAGCCGGAAGCTCTCCAGCGCGATCCAGCTGTCGGCAATGTCGGCCTGGACCAGCTGCAGGTCGGCCAGCTTGCCGTCCCGGGTGTTGCGGCTGACCGCCCGCCGGCACATCAGATCCAGCGCGTTCTTGCAGGCCCCCACCGTTCGCATCGCGTGGTGAACCCGCCCCCCGCCCAGCCGAACCTGCGCGATCACAAAAGCCGCACCGCGCTCGCCGAGCAGGGCGTCGTAGGGCAGGCGGACGTCCTTGTACTCGACGTAGCCCTCGTTGCCGCCGCCGATCTCGCCGCCCGCGCCCACCGCCACATTGCGGATGATGCGGACGCCCGGGGTGTCGGTCGGGACCAGGAAAATCGAGGTGCGGCGGTAGGGGTCCTTGGCGTCCGGGTCGGTGACCGCATAGACCACCAGGACCTTGGCGTAGCGCGCGTTGGTGGAATACCACTTCTCGCCGTTGATCACCCATTCCTCGCCATCCAGCACGGCGCGTGTCTTGAAGGTCAGGGGGTCGGACCCACCGGTCGGCTCGCTCATGGAAAAGGCTGAGCGGATCTCGCCGTTCAGCAGCGGCCAGAGGTAGCGCGCCTTCTGCGCTTCGGTGCCGTAGTGCGCGATGATCTCAGCGTTGCCGCTGTCCGGCGCCTGACAGCCGAAGATCGTGGGCGCGAGGCCATTGCGGCCCAGCTTCTCGTTCATCAACCCCAGCTTGAGCTGTCCAAAGCCCTGGCCGCCCAGTTCCGGGCCGAGGTGACAGGCCCATAGCCCTTGGTCCTTCACCTTCTGCTGCAGCGGCTTGATGAAGGTCTCGCGGCCGAGGCTGCCGCGTACCGCCAAACCCAGGTGCGACAGCGGCTCGACCTCGTCACGCATGAAGTCCTCGATCCAGTCGAGCTTCTTCTGGAACTCAGGATCGGTCTCGAAATCCCACGCCATGGCCCCCCGCCTCCCAGCGGTCTTTTCGTATTTTCGGTACGCTAGACCTGCGTTATCCCAAGTGCAAACCTAGAACGCCCCGCCGCGGCCCTGGCCGCCGACGAAGCGCGTGCCGCCCTCCACAGCCGACCCGGTGCGAAGCGTTTCCATTCCGAAGCGGGCTTCCATCGCGGTGGCCTGATCCCAGTCAAGCGACCACTGCTCCAATGCCGACAGGCGGTCGTTGCGCATGCAAAGTTGCGGAAAGGCGCTGAGCTGCTTCGCAAGTTCGACGGCGGCCGAAAGCGCCTGGCCCTTGGGGACAAGGCGGTTCGCCAGCCCCATGAGCAGGGCCTCCTTCGCCTCCACCGCCCGGCCGGTGAGGATCAGGTCCATGGCCTGCGAGTGGCCGATCAGGCGCGGCAGACGCACCGTGCCCAGGTCGATCAGCGGCACGCCGAAGCGGCGGCAGAAGACCCCGAAAAACGATCCCTCGGCGGCCACGCGCAGGTCCGCCCAGCAGGCAATCTCCAGCCCGCCGGCGACGGCCGGGCCTTCGACGGCGGCGATCACCGGCTTGCCAAGCCGCAGACGCGTGCAGCCCATGGGGCCCAGGTCGCCGTCCTCGCGCACCAGATTGGCCTCGCCGGGGTTCACGGCCCGGGGGCCGGCGCTTATCGCCTTCAGGTCGGCGCCCCCGCAGAAATATCCCCCGCGCCCGGTCAGCACCGCTACGTCCAGCCCATCGTCCGCGTCGAAGGCCTTGAACGCGTCGTAGAGGGCGCGTGCGGTCGCCCCGTCTACGGCGTTGCGCCGCTCGGGGCGCTCGATGGTGACGACGGCGATGCGCCCGTCGTGTTCGACGCTGACGGTGGACATGGGCGAGTTCCTTACGCGGGCGTACTCAATTGTCGCGCTTGCGACGATGCGGAAGGCAAGGGCAAATGACCTCTGTCCCGCATGAAGAGGAACACCATGGGCAAGGCCAAGCAGCACGGGTTTTCCAAGCCGCGCCTGGAGCGGATCGACCGGTTCCTGCAGGACCGCTACGTCGGCCCAGGCCGCATGCCGTGCGCGCAGTTCGTGCTGGCCCGGGACGGCGAGGTCGTCCACCAGAGCGTGCTGGGTCGACGCGATGTCGAGCGCGACGTTGGCCTGACGGATGACACCATCTTCCGACTCTATTCGATGACCAAGCCGGTGGCTTGCGTCGCCCTGCTGACGCTGGTCGAGGAAGGCCTGATCGCCCTGGATGATCCGGTTGCGAAACACATTCCGCAGTGGGCGAACCTGGGCGTTTACTCCGCCGGGACCGGCCCCTACCTGACCACGCCGCCGGCGCGGCCTATGCAGGTGGTCGACCTGATGCGCCACACTTCGGGCCTGACCTACGGATTCCAGAACCGAACCAACGTCGATGCCGCCTACCGCAAGCTCAAGCTCGAGGACATGCACGGGGCGCACGACCTGGACGCCATGATCGCCATGCTGGCCGAACTGCCTCTGGAGTTCTCGCCCGGGGAAGCGTGGAACTACTCTGTCTCCACCGATGTCATCGGCTACCTGGTGCAGAAGGTTTCGGGCCAGCCGCTGGACGTGGCGCTGAAGCAGCGGATCTTCGACCCGCTGGGCATGGTCGACACCGGCTTCCATGTCCGCGACGATCAGCGGGCCCGGTTCGCGGCCTGCTACAGCGCCTTGCCCGGGGGCAAGATGAAGCTGCAGGACGATCCTGCCCGCAGCCCTTATCTGGCGCCGCCCGCGCTGCTGTCCGGCGGCGGCGGACTGGTTGGCACGGCGGCAGACTATCTGAAGTTCGCGACCATGCTGACCAACGGCGGCAGCCTGGGCGAGGCGCGAATCCTGGCGCCTAAGACCGTCGGCCTGATGGCCGCAAACCACCTGCCAGGCGGTCAGGACCTCACGCGACTATCGCGGTCCCTGTTCTCCGAGAGCACCAATGCGGGCGTTGGCTTTGGCCTGGGCGTGGCCAGCGTGTTTGACCCGCCACAGACCCTGATCCCCTGCAGCCCGGGCGAGTTCTATTGGGGCGGCGCAGCCTCCACCGCCTTCTGGTGCGATCCTCTGGAGCAGGTGACGGCGGTGTTCATGACCCAGCTCCTGCCGTCCTCGACCTATCCGATCCGGCGCGAGCTCAGGACGCTGGCGTACGCGGCCTTGATGGAGACGCGGGGCTGAGGTCGGCGTCCTCGAGGCCGGATGGCGGCGCCATGCCCGTGTCGGCCGCGAATCCCTGGGGCGCGGAGCCGACCATTCGGGAGTTGCGCCAGCCGCCCCAGCGATAATAGCAGGCGGCCAGGATCAGGGACATCAAGCTGCCCGCCGGAAAGCTGATCCAGATCGCGTCGGCGCCCAGATAGGGCGTCAGCACATTGGCCAGGGGCACGCGAACGCCCCACATGGCGATGACCATCGCCAGCAACGGCGGCCATACGGCGCCGGTCGCCCGGACGATGCCGGAGAAGATGAAGGCCATGCCGAACGGGATGAAGCCCCACAACACGATGGTGTTGATGTGCACGGCGATCGGGAATGATGGACTGCTCGCCGGCAGGAAGGCCTGCAGGATGAACGGGTCGAGGAAGTAGATCAGCACGATCGGCACAGCCGAGAACAGGAAGGCGAACAGCACGCCGACCTTGGCCACCTCGCCGACCCGCTTCATGTTCCCGGCGCCGACGTTCTGGGCCGCCATCGAGGACACCGCCGCGCCCAGCGCCATGGCCGGCATCTGCAC
>JANPKX010000262.1:0-5433 GCA_031426235.1 Alphaproteobacteria bacterium
CCCCCGCCTCCGGCGGCCCCCCTCCCCCCACGGTGGGGAGGCCCAACCGCGCCGCGGCCCCTTGCGCCTCCCCCCACGGTGGCGAGGGGGACCGCGCGCAGCGTGGTGGAGGGGTCCGGCGCCTACATCGCGGGCGCCTTGCCGTTCTCGCCGATCGAGACCGAGCCGGCCATCAGCTGGCCGTTGGCCGCCTTTTGCACCACCATAAAGACCGGGATACCGGGCTTCACCTGGGCGCGCGTACCGCCGGTGATCTGGACGATCGGAACGTTCTTCGGAACCGTGATCGTCCGTTTGCCGTAGGAGTAGTTCACCTCTAGCTGGCGGCTGCCCTTCTTGCCGGCGGCGACGGTGCCGACGGTGCCGTTGGTCATCATCGAGCCCTTCTTCAGGTCCCAGCCATAGTGGCCCTCGCCCATTTTCACGCCGGGCGGGAAGACGTGCACCTCAAGAGATTTGCCGGTCCCGTCCTTCTGCGGCATCTCCGCCGTACCGATGAAGCTGCCGGGCTTGATGGCGTCGGGCTCGACCGCCTTCATCACCGCCACGCTCCAGGACGACGCCAGGCCGACCTTCTGCGCCGGTCCCTTGGCCGGCTTCACCGTAATGGAACCCGCGTCCATCGCGGTCACAACGCCGCGCACCACGCTGGGCGCCGCTGGGGTCTGGGCGCTCGCCGCGCCGATGCTCAAGGTCATGGCGGCCGTCAGGGCCATCAGGGTCTTCATGGTTGTTTCGTTCCTCGCCGCGTCAGAGCGGAACCTTGAACACGAAAAACGCGCCGAAGGCGATCATTCAGAGCGGGCGAAGCTCCAGCTTCGACGCGCGCACCGGATTAAGGTCAGGATCACCTGCGATCAGATTGGCGTCAGGATCGGGCCGACGGCCGCGCTGGCGGGGTCGAGCGGCGATTCCCGCTTAACGAAAGGGGCTGGAGACTTATAACGGCAGCGGGAACGCGGGGGATCGACGGCATGCGGCGCTGGGGCAAGGCGATGGGGTTGGCGGCGGCGTTTCTGGCCCTGGCAGGCTGTACGCCGAAGGCCAACGGCGAAGCGTCCAAGCCGGCCGGGACGCTGCGCATCTACAACTGGTCCGACTATATCGACCCGGCTCTGCTGTCGCGGTTCACCAAGGAGACCGGCATCAAGGTCACCTATGACACCTTCGATTCCAACGAGGTTCTTGAGACCAAGGTGCTCCAGGGCGACACGGGCTACGACATCGTGGTCCCGTCCAACCATAACCTGCCGCGCTACATCACGGCCGGGGCCATCCAGCCGCTGGACAAGGCCAAGCTGCCGGGCCTGGGCGCCCTGTCGCCCGATACGCTCCAGCACATGGCGCCGTTCGATCCGGGGGCGAAGTACGCCGTGCCGTACATGCAAGGCACCATCGGCATCGGATATAATGAGAAGGAAGTCGCCAAGCGGCTTCCCGGCGTGAAGATCGACAGTTGGGCCGTGGTGTTCGATCCGGCCAACCTGGCCAAGCTCAAGGACTGCGGCGTCTACTTCCTGGACGCGTCTGAGGACATGTACGCCATCGCCCTGCACGCCCTGGGCAAGGACCCCAATTCGAAGGTCACCGCAGACTATGACGCCGCCACGGCCAAGCTGATGAAGGCGCGGCCCGACGTGCGGAAATTCCACTCCTCGGAATACATCGACGCCCTGGCCAACGGGGACATCTGCGTCGCCATCGGCTACTCCGGCGACGTGCTGCAGGCCAAGGACCGCGCCGAGCAGGCCCGAAACGGCGTCAAGATCGCCTACGCAGTCCCAAAGGAAGGCACGCAGGTGTGGTTCGACGTCTTCACCATCCCCAAGGACGCGCCGAACCCCGCCGCGGCGCACCGCTTCCTGGCCTTCATGCTCCAGCCCGATGTGATCGCCCAGGCCTCGAACGCCACCCGCTACGCCAACGCCAATGCCGCGGCCACGCCGCTGGTGGACAAGGCGATCACCGAGGATCCCAACGTCTACCTGACGCCTGAGGTGTCGAAGCGCCTGTTCGTCACCACCACGAAAGACCAAGACCTGCTGCGCGCTGTGAACCGCCAGTGGACCCGGGTGCTGACGGGGCGTTGACCGGCCGGCCGCACATCGGGTCGATCCGCTCCAGCTTCGCGCCCTGGGAGGATCCTGCCGCCCGGCCGCTGGTGCGCTACGACGGCGTCAGCCGCCGCTTCGGCGATACCGTGGCGGTCGATGACGTCTCGCTGTCGATCTATGAGCGTGAATTCTTCGCCCTCCTGGGTCCGTCCGGCTGCGGCAAGACCACGCTGATGCGCCTGCTGGCCGGGTTCGAACACCCTGACGAAGGGCGCATCCTGCTCGAGGGCCGCGACATCGCCGCCCTGCCCCCGCACCAGCGCCCGGTGCATATGATGTTTCAGAGCTATGCGCTGTTTCCGCATCTGAACGTGGCCCAGAACATCGCCTTCGGACTGAAGCGCCAGGGCGTGGCCAAGGCCGAGATCGCGGCGCGGGTGGACGAGATGTTGGGCCTGGTCCGGCTGGACGGCCTCCACCGCCGACGTCCTGATCAGCTCTCCGGCGGCCAACGCCAGAGAGTCGCCCTGGCCCGCGCCCTGGCGCCCCGGCCGCGCATTCTGCTGCTCGACGAGCCCATGGCGGCCCTCGACAAGAAGCTGCGGGAAGAGACCCAGTTCGAGCTGATGGCCCTGCAGCAGCGCCTGGGGATGACCTTCATGATCGTCACCCACGATCAGGACGAGGCCATGGTGGTCGCGGACCGCATCGCCGTGATGCGCGACGGGGGCATCGCCCAGATCGGTCGCCCGGCCGAGGTCTACGAGGCCCCGCTCGACCGCTATGTCGCCGGCTTCATCGGCGACGTGAACCTGTTCGAGGGCCGGGTGGCGCTCTCAGACGCCGGCCTCGTCCGCCTGTTCAGCGCCGACGGCGCGTTTGAGGCGGAGGGCGCCGGACCCGTCGGGGAGACGGCCTGGATCGCCGTGCGGCCCGAGAAGGTCGCGATCCACGCCGAGCCGCAATCCGGCGCGAATGTGCTGGCCGGCCGGATCCTGGATTATGGCTACCTGGGCGACTGGACAACCTATCTGGTCGAGATCGCCCCCGGCCGCACGATCCGCGCCGCCCGCGCCAACACCCGCCGCACAGATGAGCGGCCCCTGGGCTGCGACGATGCGGTCTGGCTCTCCTTCGCCCCCTCCAGCGCCGTGGTGCTGACCCGGTGAGGCGCGACAGGCCCGCCCTCGCCGTGATCCTGCCCCTGCTGTGGCTGGCGGTGTTCTTCGCCGTTCCGTTCCTGCTGGTGGCCAAGCTGTCGCTGTCCGACACGGCGCTGGCCATGCCGCCCTACGCGCCGCGCCTGGACTGGAGCCAGGGAATGGCCGGGGTCCGCGCCTTCCTGGCCGGACTGGATGGCGAGACCTACGCGCGACTGACCGCCGATCGGCTCTACCTCGACGCCTATCTTTCCAGCCTCAGGCTCGCCGCCCTCGGGACGGCGATCCTGCTGCTGATCGGCTACCCCATCGCCTATGGGATCGCCCGCTGCCCGCCCGCCCTGCGTCAGGCGTTGGTCATGGCGATCATCCTCCCGTTCTGGACCAGCTTCCTGATCCGGATCTACGCCTGGATTGCGATCCTGAAGCCCGCCGGCGTGCTCAACGCGGGCCTGGCCGCCCTGGGCCTGCCCGCCGTCGACATCCTCAACACGGAGGCGGCCGTGATCCTGGGCCTCGTCTATGCCTACCTGCCGTTCATGGTGCTGCCGCTCTATGCGGTGCTGGAGCGCCAGGACGAGACCCTGATCGAGGCCGCTCAGGATCTGGGCGCCACGCCGCTCAGCGCCTTCTGGCGGGTGACCTTCCCCCTCTCGATTCCCGGCGCGGCGGCCGGCGCCCTGCTCTGCTTCATTCCCATGGCCGGCGAGTTCGTGATCCCCGACCTGCTCGGCGGATCGGAGACCCTGATGCTGGGCAAGGTCATCTGGACCGAGTTCTTCGCCAACCGCGACTGGCCCGCCGCCTCGGCGGTCGCGATCGTCCTCCTGGCCACCCTGGTCGTCCCGATCCTGCTGTTCGAACGCCAGCAGGCCAAGGTGCTCAAGTGAGCCGCCCGCCCCCATTGCTCCCCCCTCAGGGGAGCTGCCGCGAAGCGGCTGAGGGGGTCGTCTGGGACCGTCGGGTGGCCTTCGAGCGGGAGACATCAACCCTCGTGGACGACCCCCTCCGGCGCTTCGCGCCACCTCCCCCGATGGGAGAGGAACGGAGATGAGGCGGGGCCCATCGGCGTTCAACATCCTGTCCGTCGTGTTTGGCCTGGCGTTCCTCTACGCGCCGATCCTGATCCTGGTGGTCTACTCCTTCAACGCCAGCCGGCTGGTCACCGTGTGGGGCGGGTTCTCAACGCGGTGGTACGCCGCCCTTTTCGCCGACGCCCAGATGCTGGAGGCGGTCTGGGTAACGCTGCGGGTCGGCGCGATCTCGGCCACCCTGGCGACCGGGCTGGGCGTGCTGGCCGCCTTGGCCCTGACGCGGGGCGGGTTCCGGGGCCGGACGGCCTTTGCCGGCGGCCTCTACGCCACTCTGGTCATGCCCGAGGTCATCCTGGGGCTGTCGCTGTTGCTGCTGTTCGTGGCCGTCGGCCTCCCGCGCGGATTCTGGACCGTGACCCTCAGCCACGCGACCCTGACGCTGGCCTACGCCACCGTGGTGGTCCAGGCCCGGCTGGCGACCTTCGACCGGACCCTCGAGGAGGCGGCCCAGGACCTCGGCTGCCCGCCGGGCAAGGCGTTCCTGGCGATCACCCTGCCGATCATCGCCCCTGCGGTGGCCGCGGCCTGGATGTTGGCCTTCACGCTCTCGATGGACGACCTGGTGATCGCCAGCTTCACCTCAGGCCCCGGCGCGACCACCTTGCCGGTGCGGCTCTACAGCCAGGTGCGGCTGGGCGTGGACCCGAAGATCAACGCCGTCTCGACGATCCTGATCGTGCTGGTGGCGGCGGGCACGACGGCCGCGTTCTTCCTCGGAAGGCGGCCGCGGGACGACTGAGCCGGGGCGGTCTCAAGCCCCCCGGCTCGACCGCCCCGACTCCGCCGTTGTCGACTCTCCCCCCGAAGAGCCTCCACCAGCGTCCCTGTGTGTCCCTGTGCGGGACAGACCCCCATCCGCCGGTGGAGCTTCGCAAGTTCCGCGCTCAGAGGGGCGCCACGCGATCGAACCAGGGCCGCGCCTGTTCGAGCTGGCCGGCCAGCTGGAACAGGGTCGCCTCGTCGCCCATCCGGCCGACGAACTGAACCCCGATCGGCAGGCCTTCGGAGCTCCAGGCCAGCGGCAGGGTCATCGCCGGCTGGCCCGAATTGTTGAAGGCCTGGGTGTTGGGCATGTAGGCGAACAGGCGGTTCGTGATCTCCTTGGGATCCTCGAACAGGTGGCCG
>JANPKX010000263.1:0-2380 GCA_031426235.1 Alphaproteobacteria bacterium
GCCGGCGTCAACACGGCGGGCGGGGTCAACTATGTCGCATCGGGACTGGCGTGGCGGTTCGCACTTTCGGAGCGTCTCTACCTGCAACCTGGGATCGGCATAGCGGTCCACGACGGCGCTGTAGGACTGCCCTCTCCGCGCGAGCCTGGCATCACGCCGCAGGAACGCCTGAAGCGCATCGCGGACCGCAAGAGCCGGCTGGATTTGAACTCAAGGGTGCTGTTCGAGCCCGAACTGTCTCTGGGCTGGAAAGCCACGCCACGGCTTTCGATGGAGCTCTCATGGATCCACCTGAGCCACGGGCGCCTCGCGGGCCGCTACAATCCCGGCGTCGCGGATGTGGGCGTCCGCCTTCTCTACCGCTACGGGCTGGACCGCTAGATGGCGCTTGTCATGACTTCGGGTTCGAGCGACCCGGCAGCTTGATGCTCAGGCCAAAGGGCTTCAGGACCACGATCACATAGGCCACGACGGCCAGAACGATCAGGAACGAGACCAGTCCCATGTTCTGCGGCGGATTGCCGACCCAGTTGGCCACCGCGCAGCCCACGGCCGGGGGCAGATAGTGATAGATGGTATCCTGCGGTTCACCCGGCTGAACCGAGCGATGCAGGAACAGCACCACCAGTCCGCCAAAGATCGCGACCGTGATCCAATCGTAGACCGTTTCCACCGCAATCCCCTTCCGCGCCTAGCAAACGAGTATCTACCAGCTTGCTCCGCAACAGCACAATCCGTCGCGCTCGAATGAAGCTTAGGCAAAGGTCGTGCCGGAAATGTTGACACTGCTTTTCGGCCGACGATGAACGCGGCACTATCATCTTTTGCCGGGGACCTTTGAAACCTTGAGCCTCAGGCCAACTGTGTTTCGCCCATCGCTCCGCGCCATCGCGGGCGTCGCCATTGCGTTCATGTCGCTGACGGCCTGCGGCCTGAATGCCAAGGGCTTGAGCCCGGTAGGGAAAGACGAGCGACCAGGCCTGCTCGCATATCTGAATGACGGTCGCGCGCTCAACCTGCGCTGCGGTGGCCGTGGCTCGCCGACTGTGCTGCTGGAGTCGGGCTTCGGCGCGAGTTCGACGGCCTGGCCGAGGGTGATGCCGGAACTTCGCAAGCTGACGCGGGTCTGCGCCTATGACCGTGCGGGATACGGTTTCAGCGATCCGGGCCCGCAGCCGCGCGACGGCGCCGCCATTGCGCGCGATCTCGATCAGGCTCTGACCAATGCGGGGGTCCAGGGCCCCTTTGTGGTGGTGGGACATTCCGCGGGGGGCCTCTACGGCCGCCTGTTCGCCGCCCGGCATCCACAGGCGGTGGTCGGCCTCGTCCTGCTGGACCCCACTGTCGAAAACCTCGTGGAACCGGGCACGCCCGACGGCCTGGACGGCATCAGGCGACGGGTGCGCAATTGCCTGTCTGCGGCGCAGACCAACCCGCCGCTGCCGCCGCAGGACGACCGCTGGTCCGGTTGCGGCATGGGTCGGGACCGTACGGCCCACGGCGAAACCGTTGCGCGTCGACCCGGGACGTGGACCGCCCAGCTCTCGGAACTCGACAATTTGTTCACGCGCACCTCGGTGCAGGTGATCCGCACACGGGGCCTGCTTGCCAACATTCCGGCTTACGTGCTCACGGCGTCGGAAACGGCCGATAGGGCCTCCGCCCTCAGCTTCGGCGAGGTGCGGTCTCTCTGGACGCTAGGCCATCTCCGCATCGCGGGCGAATCGCGGCTGGGCTACCAGCAGACCATCCGGTCTTCCCACCTCATCATGAAAGATCGCCCGGACGCGGTGATTGCCGCAGCTCGGGAAATGGTGCTGGCCAGCCGGCAGAAACGGCCGCCCGCACCGCTGGAGCCCAGCGAGACCGATGTGCCGAGTGAGACCATCGCGCCAGACCAGACGGCGGCGCCCGCGAACCCGTTCGACACGGTGCTGACGCCGGAGGCGAAGTAGTCTGGCGTCCGCGCCCGTTACTCAGCTACAAGAGCGGCGGATTTTAGAGGTGCAGCCATGGCTGTTCGGTGCGTGGCTCTCGCCATTGCAGGACTTGTAATCGCCAGCCCCGCTGCGGCCCAGGTCCTCTCCATCGGCGACGATGGGGCGGTCACGACCTACGCGGGGCCGATGATTCATACGCCCGGGGGCGCGGCCCCCATAGCGCCGCTATCCGGCGCCGTGACGCGCGCGACGCCGGCCCAGATCTCGGCCGCCATCCAGGAATCGTCCCGGCGTCACGCCGTCCCGGCTCACGTCGTCGAGGCTGTGGCCTGGCAGGAGAGCCGGTTCAACCAGGCCGCCCTATCGCCCAAGGGTGCGAGAGGTGTGATGCAGTTGATGCCGGCCACCGCCTTGGGACTGGGCGTCGACCCCGCGGATGT
>JANPKX010000264.1:0-3445 GCA_031426235.1 Alphaproteobacteria bacterium
CCGTTCCCGGCCGAGCGGGTCGCCGCCATCCGGATGGGCACGACGATCGCGACGAACGCCCTGTTGGAACGGCGTGGCGCGCGCACGCTGTTCGTCACCACGGAAGGCTTCCGGGACGCCCTTGTGATCGGTGACCAGAGCCGGCCGGATCTTTTCGCGCTCAACATCGACAAGCCAGCCCCGCTCTACGCCGGGGTCGTCGAGGCGGGTGAGCGTCTGGCCGCGGATGGCGCCGTCGTCCGCGCCCTCGACGAGCCGGCGTTGCGGAACGCCCTGGAAGCCGCCGCAGCCGACGGCTTTACGTCGGCGGCGATCGCCTTCCTCCATGCCGACCTCAATCCCGCGCATGAGCACCGCGCCGGCGAGATCGCGCGGGCGGCGGGGTTTGCCTTTGTCGCGTTGAGTTCGGAGGTCTCGCCCCTGCCCCGTTTCCTGCCGCGCGCGGAGACGACCGTGGCGGACGCCTACCTGACGCCGGTTCTCCAGACCTACGTGCGGCAGGTGGCGGAGGCCGTGGCGGGCGCGCCGCTCTGGTTCATGACCTCGGCCGGCGGCCTGGTGGCGGCCGAGGCGTTTCGCGGCCGCGACGCGGTGGTTTCGGGGCCGGCCGGCGGCGTCGTCGGGGTGGCCCGCACGGCCGACGCCGCCGGCGCGGGCGCTGTGCTGGGCTTTGACATGGGCGGGACCTCTACCGACGTCTGCCGCTTCGCCGGCGTGCTGGAGCGTCGCGACACGGCCAAAATCGCGGGGGTCAGGCTGCGCGCGCCGATGCTCGACGTGGAGACGGTGGCGTCCGGCGGCGGGTCGATCCTGACCTTTGATGGCCTGCGCGCCCGCGTCGGCCCCGCCAGCGCCGGGGCGGACCCAGGGCCGGCCTGCTACGGCCGGGGGGGACCGGCCACGGTCACCGACGCGAACCTGGTGCTCGGCCGTCTGGACCCCAGCGCCTTCCCGGCGGTGTTTGGTCCCAATGGCGATGCGCCCCTGGATCCGCTGGCCAGCCAGGCACGCCTGTCCGATTTGGCGCTGGCCATGGGCGCGGATAGCGTTGTCGCCGCCGCCGAGGGCTTCGTGGCGGTCGCGGTCAAGCAGATGGCCCAGGCGATCCGCCGCATCTCCACCGAGCGCGGCTTCGACCCGCGCGATCATGCCCTCGTCGCCTTCGGCGGCGCCGCCGGCCAGGTCGCGTGCCAGACCGCTGAGGCGCTGGGCGTCACCGAGGTGCTGTGCCCACGATACGCCAGTGTCCTGTCCGCCTGGGGCATCGGCCAGGCCCGGGTGACCGCGCTCCGCCAAACCGGGTTGGAAGCCGGCCTCGATCCCGCTGGCGTGGGGCAGGCCGCCGCCGCCGCTGCGCGCCTCGAAGAGATGGCCCGCGCCGACATGGCCGCCCAAGGCGCCGAGACGGGCCGGCTACGCCGGACGCTCCGGCTCCGCTACGAGGGCGCCGACGCCGAACTGCCGGCAGCCTTGTCTGACACACCTACCGCGAAGGCGGCGTTCGAGGCCGCTCACCAACGGCTGTTCGGCTTCATCGAAGGTGAGAGACCAATCCTGATCGCGGCTGTGGAGGTCGAGGCCACGCCACCGTTCCCGGCCCAAGCGGCGCCGCGGTCAGCGCCCGCGCAAGACACGACGGGAAGGACGGATGTGGACGGCCCCACCCTGATCGTCCGTCCGGACACTCAGATCGCCGTTCTGCCGGGCTGGCGCGCCACGACCGAAGCCGACGGCCTGGTCCGACTCCGCCGCGTGGGCGAGAGCGCCCGCACGACGCTCTCCGTCGACAAGCCCGACCCCGTGACCCTGGAATTGTTCAACCGTCGCTTTATGGGCGTCGCCGAGGCCATGGGCGCGGCGCTGGAGCGCACTGCGCATTCGGTGAACATCAAAGAGCGGCTGGACTTCTCCTGCGCCCTTTTCGACGCGGATGGCGGGCTGGTCGCGAACGCGCCGCACATGCCGGTTCACCTGGGTTCCATGGGGGCCAGCGTCCGGGCGGTCCGCGACCGTCACCCGCGCCTACGGGCCGGCCAGGCCTTCGCCCTCAACAACCCCTACGCCGGCGGCACGCACCTACCGGATATCACCGTGGTGATGCCGGTGTTCATGGAGTCTCACCACGCCGATCCACCGCCCGCCTTCTACGTCGCCGCGCGGGGCCACCATGCCGACGTCGGCGGCATTCAGCCGGGATCGATGCCGCCGTTCTCGCGGACCTTGGACGAGGAGGGCGTCCTGCTCGACGCCCTGCCAATCATGGCCGATGGCCGCTTCCTCGAAGCCGGCGTGCGCGCCGCCCTTGCCGCGGGTCGATGGCCGGCCCGGGCGCCAGAGCGCAACATCGCGGACCTCAAGGCGCAGCTGGCCTCCTGCCAGGCCGGCGCGGCGGCCGTGAAAGCCATGATCGAGACCCACGGCGCCCCGGGCGTGGCGCGGTACATGACCTTCGTGCAGGACAATGCCGCCGAGGCGGTGCGCCGGGCCATCGGCCGGCTTTCGGACGGCGAGGCGACCGTGCCCATGGACGGAGGCGGCGCTGTCGTCGTGCGCACGACGGTGGACGTCCGCGCCCGCACCGCGACCCTGGACTTCACGGCTTCGGCCGACCAGCTCGGGACAAATTTCAACGCGCCGTCCGCGATCGTCGACGCCGCCGCGCTCTACGTCTTTCGAACCCTCGTGGAGGATGACATTCCGCTGAATGCCGGCTGCCTGACGCCGCTCCTCCGGCTGACCCGGCGAGGCTCGATGCTGGATCCCCGCGCGCCGGCTGCCGTGGTCGCCGGCAATGTGGAGACCAGCCAGCATGTCGTCGACGCCCTCTATGCCGCTCTGGGCGTGATGGCCAACAGCCAGGGCTCGATGAACAACTTCACCTTCGGCGACGCCGAGCGCCAGTACTACGAGACGCTGTGTGGCGGGGCCGGCGCGACATCTACAAACGCGGGCGCAAGTGCGGTCCACACGCACATGACCAACTCCCGCCTCACAGATCCTGAGATCCTTGAACGGCGGTTTCCGGTCCGGCTGGAAGCCTTCCGCGTGCGCCAGGGCTCCGGCGGTGCGGGCCTGCGGCGCGGCGGGGACGGCGTCGTGCGGCGGGTCCGTTTTTTGGGACCGATGGAAGCCGCCCTGCTCTCGTCCCGGCGCCTGACAGCTCCCCAGGGGCTGGCCGGCGGCGAACCCGGTCAGCCCGGTCGGCAGCGTTTGATCGACGCCTCGGGCGAGGTTAGTGAACTTCCCGGCTGTTTCTCCGTTACGGTGAAGCCTGGCGACGTGATCGAGATCGAAACCCCCGGCGGCGGCGGGTTTGGACCTGCCGGTTCCCCGCGGGCGTGAAACGGACAAATTCCGCACTCAGAAGGCTTTGAATGACCGCTCTCGTACTTGCCCTCGCCTTGCTCGCCCAGGATCCCGAAGCCGCCACAGCCGCGGCGCCCGT
>JANPKX010000265.1:0-3779 GCA_031426235.1 Alphaproteobacteria bacterium
AATCCATCACGTTGGACTTCTCGGCGCTGGTCACCTTGTTTCGCCGGCCGCGCGCCAGCTCGAACGCGACGCGGGCGACCCGCTCGATCTCGGCGGTGGTGTAGACCTGGGTGTCCACGGCGCGCTGGCCGCCGCCGGGCAGGTCCTCGATGAAGCGCGGGCTGCCGAAGTAGATGCCGCCGGTCAGCTCGCGGACGATCATGAAGTCCAGGCCCTCGATGATCTCGCGCTTGAGGCTGGACGCGTCGGCGAGGGGCTGGAAGCACAGGGCCGGGCGCAGGTTGGCGAACACGCCCATGCCGGCGCGCAGGGCCAGCAGGCCGGCCTCAGGCCGCTTGTCGCGCGGCGCGTTCGCCCATTGGGGTCCGCCAACCGCGCCCATCAGGACGGCGCGGGCGGCCCTCGCGGCCGCCAGCGTCTCGTCGGCCAGGGGTGTGCCGAGCTGGTCATAGCTGATCCCGCCGAAGGGACGCTCGTCCAGCTTCAAGTCTGGCGTCAGGGCCTCACTACGCGGCGCACCTGGGCGGTCACTTCCGGCCCGATCCCGTCGCCGGGCAGGAGCAGCAGGTCGGTCATGAAAAGATCTTTCAGGCGAGGACGGTTTCGGAGGCGACCTCGTACAGGCTGAGCTTGCGGTCGAAAAGGCCATGCTCAGCGCCGGCGGCGCGCCAGGGGGCCATGTGGGGCGCCTTGAAGTGGGCTTCGATCGCGGCGCGGTCCCGCCAGACCTCGAACACCCGGATCAGGCCGGGGTCCTGCACATCCCAGGCATAGGAATAGGTTTCGCACCCATCCTCGCCGCGGCTGGCAGCCAGCATGGCGTCCATGTGCGGGCGCATCGCCTTGACGTTCTCGGGCGGAATGCGGACCGTGCCGCCGATGACGATCTTCATCACGCGCGCTCCAGCCAGGGCTGGTCCAGGGCCCGGCGGCTCTCATAGGTGTCGATGTCGTCGGCCGCGACCAGGGTCTCGCCGATGGCGTCCAGGCCGTTCAGCATCTTGTGCTTGCGCTGCGGATCGATCTCGAAGCTGAAGACGGCCCCCGAGGGCGAGGTGACGGTCTGGGCCTCCAGGTCCACGCCGACCACGTGGTTGCCGCCGCGCGCCTCGTTCATCAGCTGCTGGACTTCATGGGCCTTCAGCACCACCGGCAGCAGGCCGTTCTGGAAGCAGTTGTTGTAGAAGATGTCGGCGAAGCTGGTTGAGATCACCGAGCGGATGCCGAAGTCCAGCAGCGCCCACGGCGCGTGCTCGCGGCTGGATCCACACCCGAAATTGTCCCCGGCCACCAGCACGCCCGCACCCTGGTAGGCGGGCTGGTTGAGCACGAAGTCGGGCTTCGGCGTCCCGTCCTGGTCGAAACGCAGATCATAGAACAGGCCCCTGGCCAGCCCTTTGCGATCGATGATCTTGAGGAACTGCTTGGGGATGATCTGGTCGGTGTCGATATTGGCCAGCGGCAGGGGCGCGACCTTGGCGTCGAGGCGGGTGAAGGCGTCCATCAGGAGGTCTCAGGCAGGGTTTGGGTGATTGTCCAGGTGTCGGTCACACCGCGGGTTTCCCTCTGCACTGTGACGCTGTTCGAGGTCCGGCACTCGACCTTGATGGCCAGACCGCTCGGGATGTCGATCTCATGCCGGCAGGCGCCGTCAATGGTTCCGCGGGTGTCCTTGAGGCCAGCCTCGACGTCCGACGGCTTGAGGTTTGGCGACGACGTTCGCATGCGCGCCGACAGGCTGGCGACGATCTGTTTGGCAAACACGGCCGGATCGACGAATTGGCGCCATAGGACCACCGCCCGGCCCGAGCCCGTATCGTAGGAGTCCAACCGGTAGCTTTCTCGGACCCTTATCGGCGGGCCGCCAAGTGGATTCTCGATCTCACCATCGGCCTCAAGCGTTTTGCCGAGCGGAAGGTCGGCGCCTTGGCTACGGGCCGCCAGGGCGACCTCTGAGGCGATCATCGCCTTGGCCGCCGCATCGGCGAGCGCCTCGGAGCCCCGGATGTCGCGTCCCACCAACGTCTGGAACGCCGCGCGAACCACCTCGACATCGACGATCGCGCCGGGCGTCAGGGCTTGATCCACCTCCAGCGTGGCGGGAACCGCGAGGCTGCGCGCGCGGGCGACCTCCGGGGGCGAGCCCTCGCCGACGCTCGCCGACACAGGGCTGATGGTCAGGCGCGCGCCGCGCTGGTCCCTTGGCGCTGTCCACACGAGCCGCTTCACCGTGTTCAGGGTCCAGTTCTGGGCGCGTGGCCCGGTCGAGGCGCGGACGTGCGACGCCGTTATCGTCCAGGTCGCGCCATCCTTCAGCCGCAGCGGCAAGCTTTCCGCACGCACCGCGGCGGGCAGGCTCAACAGCAGCGCAACGGCGAGCAGGGTTCGCATCACTGGCCGTCCTCGGCGTTCTGCTGGATCATCAGGGTCGGCACGCCGCCGGGGGCGTCGCGGACGGTGAAGACGCGGGTGCCGGGCTTGCGGCCGGTGCGGACCTCAGAGACGTCGAAGCCTGCGGCGGCCATGCGGGCGCGGGCCGCGTCGGGATCGGTGACCCGCCAGGCGAGGCCGCCGAAGCGATCCGGCGCGTCGGAGGCGGGGGTCTTCAGGCTGGCGCCGATTTCCACCAGCGCCTCGCCACAGCGGAAGAAGAGCTGGCGCGCGCCCCAGGCTTCGTTGCTACGATCCAGCCGCAGGTCGAGGCCCAGCTTGGCGCCGTAGAGGCCCAAGGCGCGATCGACGTTGGCGGTGTGGACGACGACGTGATCCAGCGCGGCAACCGGTCCCTCACCGACCGGCGGCGAGAGCGGCAGGCCGGCAGGCGGGCGCAGGAACATCTGCACGCCGCCGGTGTCGGTAGCCTCCAGGCGCACCGCATGGCTGGGCGCACCCATGTCGGCGCCGCGAATGCCGCGCCGCGCCAGCAGGCGGGCGGCCGCCGCGACATCTGGCGCTCCGAAGGCCAGCAGCCACACGCCCTCGCCGTGGGCCTCGAGCTGGGCGCGCAGGCGATCGCCCGCGCCGCCGGGACCCGTGGGGGCGATCAGCTCCAGGGCCATGTTGGTGAAGCGGAACCAGGCCCGGTCCGCGCCGTCACCGGGCTCGCGATCGGGCTCGACGCCCAGCATCCGGCGATAGGCGTCCACGGCCGGCTCCAGGTCGCGGACGGCCACGGCGATGTGATCGAGGGCGGTGATCATCTGATCATGTCCATAGCACGGCCAGTCCCTCGTACCGCGCGAACGTACGGTCGTGGGTGACCAGGGTCAGGCCCTCGATCATGGCCTGGGCGATGATCAAGCGGTCGAAGGGGTCGCGATGGTGCATCGGAAGGTCGCGAAGAGCGGCGGCGTGGGCGAGGGTAACGGGAAGCGGGGAAATACTGTTCTCCTCGAGGACGAGGGCGAATCCCGCGATGGCGTCTGCCTCGATCTCAGCGGGCAACATCAGCTTGCCCGAACCGTTCTTGATGCAAAGCTCCGCAATGCCCGCTGTGCTCAGGAACAGCGGCGTCGCCTCGGCCTGGATGGCGGCGCGCACGTCTTCATGGATCGGGCGGCTACCCGAGACCAGCCACAGGAAGACGTGGCTATCCAGCAGGTAGCGCAAGGAGGTCTAGCCCTCATCCGGAGGAAAGATCGGGTGGTTTTCCCACTCCGCGATTTCTTCCTCGCTGAATTCGGGCATCACGTCGGGCGCCTTCCAGCCATACTTGCGACCCCACTGGCCGAACTCGCGCTTGGCCGCGGGGCGGTCCTCGACCGCCAGCGCAACGATGC
>JANPKX010000266.1:0-2173 GCA_031426235.1 Alphaproteobacteria bacterium
TCCCCCGCATGCGGGGGAGGAGCGAGGTGCGCTCCGCTCCTCCCCCGTGCCAGCGGGGGAGGTGGATCGGCGCGAGGCGTCGAGACGGAGGGGGCTCCCGGCTCAGTGCACCTTGGCGCGGCCGATCTCCAGGCCGTCGGCGACGCCCTGCACGGCGATGACGGACCCGTCCTCCAGGTCGCCCGCCAGCAGCTTGCGGGCGATCGGGTCGATCAGTTCCTTCTGGATGACCCGTTTCAGCGGCCGGGCTCCAAAGACCGGGTCGTAGCCGCGCTCGCCCAGCCAGTGCAGGGCCGCCGGATCCAGCGAGATCGACATCCGCCGGTCGGCCAGCAGCGTCTCGACACGCTGGAGCTGGATCCTCACGATGTCGCCCATCTCGCCGCGTCCCAGCCGCTTGAACAGGATGATCTCGTCCAGCCGGTTAAGGAACTCCGGCCGGAAGTTCTGGCGCACCACCTCCATGACCGCGGGACGGGCCTTCTCCACATCATCCCCGTCCGCGAGCGCGGCCAGGTAGTCGGCCCCCATGTTCGAGGTCATGATAATCAGCACATTGCGGAAATCGACCGTACGACCCTGGCCGTCGGTCAGGCGGCCGTCATCGAGAACCTGCAGCAGGATGTTGAAGACGTCCGGGTGGGCCTTCTCAACCTCGTCGAACAGCACGACCTGATAGGGCCTGCGCCGCACGCTCTCGGTCAGGGCCCCGCCCTCGTCGTAGCCGACGTAGCCGGGGGGAGCGCCGATCATGCGGCTGACCGAGTGCTTCTCCATGTACTCGCTCATATCCAGGCGGGTGATGGCGGCCTCGTCGTCGAACATGAACTCCGCCAGCGCCTTGGTCAGCTCAGTCTTGCCCACGCCCGTGGGACCCAGGAACAGGAACGAGCCGATCGGGCGGCTGGGATCCTTCAAACCCGCGCGGGCCCGGCGCACGGCGTCGGAGACGGCGACCAGCGCCTCCTCCTGACCGACCACGCGCTTGCGCAGCCCGTCCTCCATGGCCAGCAGCTTCTCGCGCTCGCCTTCCAGCATCTTCTCCACGGGCACACCGGTCCAGCGCGAGACGACGGCGGCGATCTGTTCGGCGTCGACGACTTCGGGCGCCATGGCCTCGGCGCTGTTTTCGGCGGCCTCGGCCTCGGCCAGGCGCTTCTCCCGCTGCGGAATCTCGCCATAGGCGATCTCGGAAGCGCGTTGCAGGTCACCCCCCCGCTGGGCCGCGACGAGCTCGGCGCGCAGCCGGTCGAGCGCCTCGCGAGACTGGGCGCCGGCCGACACCTTGTCCTTCTCCGCGCGCCAGCGGGCCGTCATGTCCGCGGACGCGCCCTCGAGCTCGGACAGTTCCTCCTCAAGCTTTTCCAGGCGCGCCTTCGACGCCGCATCGGGCTCCTTGGCCAGGGCCTCGCGCTCGATCTTCAGCTGCACGACGCGCCGGTCGATCTCGTCCAGCTCCTCGGGCTTGGAATCCACCGCCATGCGCACCCGGCTGCCGGCTTCGTCCATCAGGTCGATGGCCTTGTCCGGCAGGAAACGATCGGTGATGTAGCGGTTCGACAGGGTCGCCGCGGCCACGATGGCGCTGTCGGAGATGCGCACCCCGTGGTGCACCTCGTACTTCTCCTTCAGGCCGCGCAGGATCGAGACGGTGTCCTCGACGCTGGGCTCATCGACCATGACCGGCTGGAACCGACGCGCCAGGGCCGCGTCCTTTTCCACGTGCTTACGGTACTCATCCAGCGTGGTGGCGCCCACGCAGTGCAGCTCGCCGCGCGCCAAGGCCGGTTTCAGGAGGTTGGACGCATCCATGGCCCCGTCGGCCTTGCCGGCGCCCACGAGGGTATGCATCTCGTCGATGAACAGGATGATCGAGCCCTCGGCGGCCGTGACCTCGTTCAGCACCGCCTTCAGACGCTCCTCGAACTCGCCGCGATACTTCGCGCCGGCGATCAGCGCGCCCATGTCGAGCGACAGCAGCTTGCGCTCCTTGAGCCCCTCGGGGACGTCGCCGTTGATGATCCGCTGGGCCAGGCCCTCGACCACGGCGGTCTTGCCGACGCCGGGCTCGCCGATCAGCACGGGGTTGTTCTTGGTGCGCCGGCTCAGCACCTGGATCGTGCGGCGGATCTCCTCGTCGCGGCCGATCACCGGGTCCAGCTTGCCGTCGCGG
>JANPKX010000267.1:0-4484 GCA_031426235.1 Alphaproteobacteria bacterium
ATCGAACGGCTTCTCGCTGCCCAGTGGATGGAGCTGGGGCGATCGATGCTCGAGTTCCTGTCACTGGACCGGATCGTAGCGGAACCTGAGCGTATCCAGGTAGAGGGTGAGGCGCGCCTGCGCGCTATCGCCGCAGGCGACGGGCCGGTCGTGTTCGTCTCGGGTCACTTCTCGAATTTCGAGGTGATGGTCGCGGCCATCGTGCGCGCCGGCGTGCGGACCCAGGTCACCTATCGCGCGATGAACAACCCATATGTCGACGCCAGCGTGCGCCGCAACCGCTTCCGCTACGGCGTTCGGATGTTCGCGCCAAAGGGGCTCGAGGGCGCTCGCGCCCTGATGCGGGCCTTTGGACAGGGCGAGTCGGTTGCCCTGATGAACGATCAGAAGTTCAACGGCGGGGTCGCGGCGCCGTTCTTCGGCAGGACTGTCCACACCGCGCCGGGTCCCGCCACTTTCGCCCTGAAGTTCGGCATCCCGCTGCAACCCATGAGCCTGCAGCGCATCGGCCCCGGCGCCCGCTTCCGGGTCATCGTCCATGAGCCGATCCGGCTCGAGGACACCGGAAACCGCGAGGCGGATATCGAGACCGGCGTGCGACGCATCAACGCCTTCATCGAGGATCGGGTGCGGGCGCGGCCCAGCGAGTGGTTCTGGGTCCACAAGCGCTGGCCGAACGAGACCTATCGATAGGTCAGCTGCGCTTGCGGGCCGGCGTCTTGGGCGCGGGCTTCCTGCCCATGCCCTTGTTGATCGAGCTGGCGTCGGGGATGAAGCGGGCCTCGTACGGCTCAGGCAGGCCGGCGGCCCGGATCACGCACCGGCCGGTGTCCATCATGACGTGCTGGCCCAGACAGAACACGTCCTCGTAGTGGGGTCGGGCCACCGCCAGACACTGGTAGAGGTTGAGCTTGGAGGTGTTCATGCAGCCCCCGATGTTGGGCTCGTTCATCAAACCCAGGATCTGCTCGAAATTCGCATCCCCGGCTTCGCCAAGCGCTGCCAGGGCGGCGACGGCCAGGGCGCGGGTCACCGTGGGGCTGTAGGGCGCGGCGATGGGCGGCGCGGCCAGAGCCGGCGCTTGGCCCAGCGCGGCCTGAGACAGGCGCTCCGTCTCGCCCACATCGCCCAGCATCGCCGTCGTGGACAGGGCCTTGGCGCCGGCCAGCCGCGCCTCGCGGCTCGCAACATCGGCCTTTGACCAAGCTTGGCGCTGAACATCGTAAGCCGACTGCTTGACTGCCTTGCCTTGGGCGTAGAGCCCTTGCGCGTCGCCCCCAAGACCCGCCACGATCAGGCCCGCGGCGCTCGCGGCGCCTGAAAATCCGGTCGCATAGGCCGGGTCGGCCAGGATCGCATAGGCGACCTGCCGGCGCTGGGCGGGGTCCTTCACATAGGCGCGGACGCTGTCGACGAAGGCCTTGTCCTGAAGCGCCAGGACGGCCCCATAGGCGATGGCCCCCCGCGTCAATTGCCGGGGTTCGTAGGCGGCGCCGGTCAACAGCGCCTGCGCCACACCCTCGCCATCGATGAACAGCGGCGAGATCGCCGTCGAGCGGCCCATGTAGGTGCGATAGGCGCTCGCCAGTTCGACCACCCTGGGAGAGAGCGTCACGCCGGGCGCCGCCGGCGGCGGGGGCGGCGCGACCACCTTCACCGGCTCGGCGCAGCCGGCCAGGACGACGGCGGTGATGGCGGCCATGAATGCGGTGCGGAACGGGACGCGGAGCGGCATATGTAGTCTTACCCTCTTGCGAGCGGTTGGTCGTCAGGGCCCCCGAGCGGCTGGCTTAGCCGCGTCCGGGCGGCGGGGGCAAGCGCGGCGAGCCGCGTCCTCAGTCGAAAAGCTTGGAAACGCTTTCCTCGTTGGCGATTCGGCGGATGGCCTCGCCGAGCAGGCTGGCGCAACTGACCGTGCGGATCTTGCCCTCTGCGAGGACCAGATCGGACGCCTCGATGGAATCGGTGATCACCAGTTCCTTGAGCACGGAATTCTTCACCCGCTCGGTGGCGGCGCCGGAGAGCACCCCGTGAATGATATAGGCGGAAACCTCGCTGGCGCCGGCGTCCATCAGCGACTGGGCGGCGCTGCACAGGGTGCCGGCGGTATCGATGATGTCGTCATAGATGATCAGCCGGCGGCCCGAGACGTCGCCGATGATGTTGGCCACCTCGCTCTTGCCGGGGCCAGAGCGGCGCTTGTCGACGATCGCCAGGTCTGCGTTGAGACGGCTGGCGACGGCCAGGGCGCGCACCACGCCGCCCACGTCCGGCGATACGATCAGCAGTTCGCTGGTCTTGGCGTAGTTCTGCTTGATGTCGTTGGCCATCATCGGGGCGGCCAGGAGGTTGTCGGTGGGGATGTCGAAGAAGCCCTGGATCTGTCCCGAGTGCAAATCGATGGTCAGCACCCGGTCGGCGCCTGACCGGGTGATCAGGTTGGCGACCAGCTTGGCGGAGATCGGGGTGCGGCCGCCGGTCTTACGATCCTGTCGAGCGTAGCCGAAATAGGGCAGGACGGCGGTGATCCGGCGGGCCGAGGCGCGTTTCAGCGCGTCGATGCAGATCAGCAACTCCATAAGATTGTCGTTCGCGGGATAGCTGGTCGACTGCAGGATGAAGACGTCCTCTCCGCGGACGTTCTCATCGATGGTGCACCAGACCTCGTTGTCGGCGAAGCGCTTCACCTGGGCCCGACAGAGGGGGACATCCAGATGGGACGCGACCGCCTGGGCCAGCGTACGATTCGAGTTGCCGGCCAGCAGCTTCATCGAGTCCCCCCAGGTCTGAATGGGCGGGCTTGTAGCAGCGCCCTCGCCTAAGTCCAGCCCATCACGCTAGATCAGAACGATCCCCGAGAGCAGCCGCCCGTAGTCGGGCTCGCCCGCCCTGAATGCCCGTCTGTTGGAGTAAAACAGGTCCGGCTCGGCGCAGGTGTCGCGGCCCAGCGCCTCGCAGGCGCCCACCCCGGCGGCACGCAGTCGGGCCAGGACGAAAGCCGGAAGGTCGAACTGCCGCTTGTCGGGGGTCGCACCCGGCGTGAAGAACGCCGCGTAGGTCGGGTCCGCGTCCGTGAAGCGGTGAAGATATTCCAGCCCGACCTCATACGACGCCGCCCCGATGCAGGGGCCGACGGCGGCGCGGATGCGGTCACGGCGCGCGCCCAGCGCCTCCATTTGCGCGAGCGCGGCTTCGGCGACGCCGCCCAGCGCGCCCTGCCATCCGGCATGCGCGGCCGCGACGACCTGAGCCTCAGGGTCGGCCATCAGGATCGGCGCGCAGTCCGCCGCCAGGGCGCCGCAGATCACGCCAGCCGTTGCGGTCACCACCGCGTCAGCCTGCGGCGGGCTGGCCGGCCAGGGTCCGTCGGCGACCACGGCGCGCGGGGAGTGAACCTGGTAGGCCGTGACCAGGTGACCGCCCAGATGCGCGGCGGCGCGCCGGCGGTTTTCCTGAACGGCCCTCGGGTCGTCGCGCGAGCCTACCCCAACGTTCAGGCCAGCATAGATTCCCTCCGAAACGCCGCCCTTGCGGGTGAAGAACGCATGTCGCAGGCCCGGCAAATCCAGCAGGGCGGAGGTGAGGACTGGAAGGTCTGACATCAGGCGTCCTCAAACGGAGTTGGCGTCCAGTCGCGGGAATGCAGGCAGCAGGCCTTGAACAGTTCGCCCATCTGGTCCCTGCCCACCAGGCGGTGCAGCTGGCGGCCGATCACGCCGGCGCGGTCGGGTCTGGCCCGCACGAGGGCCTCGGCTCGCTCGCCGATCCCCATGCGGGCCAGAAAGGCGGCTTGCGAAAGGATCGCCGAGGCCGCGCCCGCCCGCTCCGCCGCAGCCCGCACCGCGGGGAAGTCGGCGTGGACGGTAAGGTCCGCCTCACCCGGGCAGGCCAGCGGCGAGACCTGTTCGTGCCGGCGCAGCGCCTGCAGGGTATCTCCAGACCCTGGACCATCGCGGCCATAGTCGATCATCAGCGCCGCGCCGCGATCGCGCGTCAGGCGCTCGCCCAGTGAGGCGCCCAACGCTTCCTGCGGCCCGGAACGCTCCAGGATCGCGCCTTCCCGGGCGTCGGGCAGGTCGACCGCCGCCGGGACAAGGCCGAAGCTCAGGGCGCCGTGCTCGTCGACGCCCACCACCTGCTCCATCCAGCCCGTCGCACGGCGTACGAACTGGCGGGCCGGCAGGCAGTCCAGCAACTCGTTTGCGATGAGGATCAGGGGCAGCCCGCCCGGCGTCTCGTCCAGGGTTTGGGCCCAGCGCACCTTGTGACCCAGACGTTCCCTCTGCAGGTTCGCCAGCGGTTGCGACGTCTCGACCAGCCAGATGTCCGCGGCCTTGAGGAACCCGGGCGCCAGGCGCGCGGCCCGCAGGATGTCGTCCATCAGGGTTCCGTCGCCGGGGCCCATCTCGATGAGAACGAACCGCTCCGGAGAGCCCATTCCCGCCCAGGCGGACAGCGCCCAGACGCCGATCAGCTCGCCGAAC
>JANPKX010000268.1:0-3167 GCA_031426235.1 Alphaproteobacteria bacterium
CGACACCGATTTCAAATCGTCGCACCGTTCGGCGCGGTCGAGACCAGCACCATGCGACGTGCGCCGGGCGTCTGGCGCGTGGGTTGGCGGCTCTTGTTTATACTGGCCTCCGGAGCCCTGGCCTGGGCAGCGGCCTTGGGCGTTATCAACGCCTTGACCTGACGCCGGCGCTACCCGCCGACCATGGCCGCGTAGTAGTGGATGGTCCCCATGGGCAATCCCGCGTGATCGGTCAGCCGGATCGTCGCATCGATGCCGGCGTCCGCAAGCCGCGACGCCAAGGCGCGCGCCGTGGTCTCAGCGGCCTTTAGCGAAAGAAACACCAGCGCCGAGGTGATGCTAGTCTCAAGTATCCAACCGGTTGCGGCCGGCGTGATCGCGATCAACTGCTGTCGTGACATTGCGCCCCTCTCCGCCTGGCGGCGCAAGCTGAACCGCCAGGAGCAAACCCGTCAGGCCGCTCAAAGTTGCGCGAGATGCTGGGGGAAGCCGGAAAGGCCGTGTCGTCAGCATCGATCTCAGACGGCCGCCAGGGTGCGTTCAATCAGCCAGTACGCGGATAGGCCTCCGATCGCATAGGCCGGCGCGCGGGCCGCCCAGGTCGGCGGCGCAACGGGCGACCGCCGCGATAACGCCTTCCAGCCCGAGCCCGCCGCCAGCACAGCGGCGATGAACAGAAGTTGGCCTATCTCGACCCCCAGGTTGAACAGCAACAACGCCTGGGGCGCGGCGCCCGGCGGCAGGCCGATGTCGGCCAGCACCCCGGCAAACGCCATGCCATGCAACAGGCCGAACAGGAAGGCGATCAGCCAGGGCCGCCGCCGGGCCAGACTGAGGTCCGCGCGGTCGGGCGTCGCCAGTTCCACGGCCACGAACAAGATGCTGAGCGCCACCAGCGCCTCAATGGCGGCGGACGGAAAGCTGAGATAGCCCAGCGCCGCCAGCGCCAGGGTGATGCTGTGGGCGGCGGTGAAGGCCGTCACCGCCTTCACCAGGCGCCAGCCCGGGCCGATGAGCAACAGAAGGCCCAGCACGAACAGCAGGTGGTCGAACCCCGTCAGGATATGTTCGACGCCCAGCTTCAGATAGCCGGGCACGGCGATGCCGCCAGCCGGTGAAAGGCGGAGTTGAGCGGCGGGATCGGCAGGCCGCAAGACCAGGTCCAGCGACCGGCCGTCGTGAGCCGACACCCGGACCAGCACATCGGTGACGCTTTGTTCCAGCCCTTCGATCGTCAGGGTCTGGCCATCCAGCGGCGGGCCTCGGCGCACCCGCCAGACACGGGTGACATAGCCCGGCGCCACCTGCTCGGCGGCGGGCGGCTTTTCCAGGGCGCCGCCCGACAGATGCGGAACCAGACGGAGCGCCATGTCGCCGACTACCGGACGCTTCCAGACGACATCGTAGTCGCCAGCCGCGGTGGCTGTGATCTGAACCAGGGCGGGACGGACCTCATGGGCCAGGGTCGCGGTCGCCCAGAGCAGCGTCAGGGCGAGCAACCCGGCGAACAGCCCCCGTGCGGTCATGGCGGCAGACCCGCGATCTCGACCTTGTATTTCTTGCGCAGTCCCAGACGGAAGGCGCGGGTCTTGATCTGGCGCTGCTCGGCCATCCAGGCGTCCCGCACCTCGGCCCGGACGCTGGCGAGCGGCAGGGTCTCGGACGCCAGACGGCGTTGCACCTGGATCAGGTGCAGGCCGTAGGGCGACGCGACAGGGCCGATCCAGGCGCCGATCGGCGCCTCGCGCGCCGCCTTGGTGAACTCAGGCCCATAGTCGCGCAGCAGGTCGGCGACGGCGATGTCGGCATAGGTCAACGGCAGCAGAGCGGGATCGCCGGCGGCGGGCTCGCCGGCCTGCAACCGCGCCAGGGTTTCACGGGCGGCGACCGGCGGGCTCGTCCCGGTGCGATCCTGGCTGAAATAGACGTGCCTGAGCGCCAGCCGCGCCGGGGTCGCATAGCGGTCCCGGTGCTGGTCATAGAAGGTCTGCAGGTCCGCCTCGTCCGGCTCAGGGATGGCGTCCACATCCTCGCTGGCGAAAGCCATCTTCTGGGCCAGGCGGCGACGCACGATCATGTCGTCCTTGTCCAGGCCGAGCCGGATGGCCTCGCGGGCCATCAGCTCCTCGTCGACGCGATCCTGGATGATGGAGGCCAGTTCCTGGCGGGTCGGCGGGCGCTGGGTCTGCATCTCCCAGAAGGCCGCTAACTGTTCGAGGTCGCGAGCCTCCAGGCGCACGGTGGGCCGCCGCATCGACTGGGCGCCCGCGATGGCCCCGAACAGCACGGCGCCGATGACGAGAAAATGCAGCAGCGGCTCTCGCGCCAGCCGCTGCAGGCGATCACGGACGGGACGCGCGTGTTCAGACCTCACAACCGGTCCAGGTCAGGCCTGCGGCTCGAACCAGATCGGCGACGACCACGCGCGCTCCATGATGGTGGGCGCCAGCTTCGGATTGCGCGCGACTCCCGCGCGCAAGGCGTCCCAGGTCGACCACCGGCACGATGGGTTTTCCAGCACCCGCACATAGTAGAAGGCCCGCTGTTTCGGGCTGAAGGTGGGGTCGGTCCACACGGTGCGCAGTTCCACGTCGCCCTTGAAGCGGTCGGGCTGGCAGGTTTTCAGGTCGACTGTGGCGCCATTGGACGGGCAGCGTCCGTTGGCGACCTTGAGGCCGTCGGCGCAGGCCACGTCAAACACCTGCTCCCGGGCGACGCCATTTTCGACCCACCCCTTCACCACCTGAGCGCGCTGCAGATAACCCGATGCCGGATCGCGGACGGCCCAGACCAGGAACCTTGGCGCCTTGCCCGCCGCGGGCAACAGATCGCCGCCCATCGGCACGCCGTGGACATAGGCCTGGCGGACCGCGTCAGTGCGACTCAACAGGTCCGCGGGGAAATCATATCCGGCAAAGAACCGCACCTTGATCCGTGGGCCCGAGGTTGCGAAGGTTTCCTTGCGCCGCATGGCCGCATAGATGGCCTCGCGGCTGTTCTCCTCAGCCCAGACGCCAGCCAGGCCCGATGCGCCCCAGCTCTGGAAACGGCCGCCCGCCTTGACGGGATCGGCGCCCTCCCAGTCCGCCGCCTTCCCAGGCGGCACGGACCCGCGCAGTTCCGGTGTTCCGTCATTGCGGCCGGTCTTGCTGAAATAGTTGGGTTCC
>JANPKX010000269.1:0-4079 GCA_031426235.1 Alphaproteobacteria bacterium
CGGCTTCCAGGGCGTCACCCGCGACGGCCGCATCGCCACTCTCGGCCGGGGCGGCTCGGACACCAGCGCCGTGGCCATCGCCGCCGCCGTGAAGGCCGAGCGCTGCGACATCTATACGGACGTGGACGGGGTCTACACCACCGACCCGCGGATCGAGGCCAAGGCCCGCAAGCTGGCCAAGATTTCGTACGAAGAGATGCTGGAGATGGCCTCGCTCGGCGCCAAGGTGCTGCAGACCCGCTCCGTCGAGCTCGCCATGGCCTACAAGGTTCCGGTCCGGGTGCTGTCCAGTTTTGTCGAGCCCGGCGAAGCGCCCGGCCAGGGTACTATCGTTTGCGACGAGGAGGAGATCGTGGAGAAGCGCATCGTGAGCGGCGTGGCCTACAGCCGCGACGAGGCGAAGATCAGCCTCTTCGGCCTGCCCGACCATCCGGGCGTGTCGTCCTCGATCTTCGGCGCCCTGGCGGACGCGAACGTCAATGTGGACATGATCGTCCAGTCCAAGGCCCGCACCGCCGACACCGCCAACATGGAGTTCACGGTCGGCAAACGCGACGCCCAGCGCGCCGTGGAGATCGTCCGCGCCGTCCAACCCAACGTCGGGTTCGAGGATGTGCAGGTCAACGATGACGTGTCGAAGGTCTCGGTCATCGGCGTCGGCATGCGCAGCCACACCGGCGTCGCCAAGTCGATGTTCGAGGCGCTGGCCGCCAAGGGCGTGAATATCCAGGTGATCTCGACGTCGGAGATCAAGATCAGCGTGCTGATCGACGCGGCCTACACCGAGCTGGCGGTGCGGGCGCTCCACGCGGCCTACGGGCTGGACCAGCTCTAGGGGCGCGGACGCCGGGCCGCCGCAGCGGCAGTCCTTAAGAAAAATAGCGTTGAAGTTGCGCTCGCTCGCGCGCTTACTCCCACCAAGCTTGGCCACGAACAGCCGAGTTCGATCAGGGAGGTTGTACCGAGATGCTGCTGCGTAAGGCTCTTCTTGCCGCGCTGGTTGCGCCGCTCGCCCTGCTTTCCAGCGCCGCCATAGGCGCGGACCATGCTGAATCGCCGGGCGCGGACGCCGACCCCGCCGGCGACTTGGCCGACGTCTTCCTCTTCATCTCACCGGAAAACAGCCGGCGGTTGGTGGGCGCGATCACGTTCGGCGGCCGTCCGGCGCCGCGCTCTCGGACCGACATCATCTATTGCGATCCCAAGCTCATCTACGTGCTTAACATCGGCCGCGCCAACGCCGCCGGTCAGTTCACGAACACGCCGGCGATCCGGATCGTCGCCCGGTTCGCCAAGTCGGATACGGGCCGGTGCGGGGTTCAACTCGAGAACGTACCGGGGGCAGGCGGGACCTTTTCCGGGCCGACCGAAGTGACGCTCAGCTCGCCGAGTGGGCTGCGTGCCTTCGCGGGCATCCGCAACGATCCATTCTTCTTCGACGCCGAGGGGTACAACGGCATGGTCGCGGCCTTCGACAGCGCCGCACCGGCGGGGGGATATCTGGTCAGCAGCTTCGGCCTCGGGACGCGCCCCCGGCGCGACTCGTTCGCAAACCGCAACATCTCGGCGATCGTCTTCGAGATGGACCTTGATGTGGTCGCGCCGGCGACTGGCGCCGCGCGTCCGAAAATCCAGGCTTGGGCCACGACGGCCCGTCGTCCGTAACGTGCAGGGAGCTGAGATCATGAACAGGACGGCAAATCAGCTTCGCGCGGCGACCCTCGCAGGCGCCATGCTCGTGCTCGGCGCGTGCTCAGGTGGCGGGAACGGCGCGCCGTCCAGCCCGCCGACCACCGCCCGGGCGCCTGAGTTCGCGTTTGACGCGACGCCCAGCGACTCACCGCTCTACACGCGCGTCGATCGAACGGGCGCGCCCGCCGTCGGCACCGCGTTGCTCTCGCGCGCCACCACACTGAGCATCACCGGCGTCGGGGGAGGCATCCTTAATCCGGGGATCGCCACCAACACGTTCAACGACCAGCGCGACCAGCTCAATCGCGGTGACCCCGTGAACGATTTCGCGGACTTCGCGGGCATCTTCGTCGCCGGCCCGCAACCGAACTCGTTGAAGAACATCCACTTCAAGCTCAACGCCGAAATGCGCGCCCTGGGCCTGACTCCGTGCTCCACCCTGCCGGCCGGGGGCGCCGCGACCAATGCCGACGTCAACGTCGACACGTGCGTGGCCCAGGCCGCGCCGGTGATCCTGCCCGACGTCCTGACCTATGACTTTGCTGCGCCGGAGGGCTTCCCTAACGGGCGCACGTTCGACGATCCCGTCGTGGATCGCCTGCTGGCGGCCGCCTTGCTGAGGATCAGCCCGTCCGCCGGTGCGCCCGCCCCGCACACGATCAATGCCCTGCTGGGCGTGATCAATCCTTGGAACGGACCGGTGGGCGCGGCCTGCCCCGCGCCCTGCCGGTTTACGGGAGACGAGACCGGCACGACCCTGCCGACGACATTCCCTTACCTTCGCCCCACGCTTCCTTGATCGGATCGGCGTTGGAAGCCCGACTTGGCGACCGGAGGTAAGGTCATCAGCCGTCCGTTTGTGGCTGCGGGGATCGGCGCGGGCTTAGCCGTCGTGCTTGGGATGGCGCTCTGGAGCGTCGTGCCAGCGAACCTTGCCGGACCAGCCGCGGGCCGGCCGGCGCAAGCCCCGGCCAAGCCGGACTTCGCCCAGGTCGCCGCGGACAACAATGCGGCCATCGCATCCGGCGAGGCTATGGTCGCGACCGATCCGCCGTCCAGCGCCGTCGTGCCACTGGCGCTTGTGGGCCTCTACACAGAACGCGCGCGGCTGACCGGGAACTACGACGACTACAGCCGCGCCGAGAACCTGATCGCACGACTTCAGTCGCAGTTTCCCGCCTCCGAGGGGCTCTGCCTCGCCCAGGCGCGGCTGCATTACGCCCTCCACCGGCTGACCAAGGCCAAGCAGGTCCTGGACGGCTGCCCCACGCTCGCGGGGACAGCCGAAGACCTGGGATTGCGAGCGGATATCGCTTTCTACTCGGGTCGCTACAACGAGGCGCGAACGATCTATCGGGCGCTCGTCAACCAGATGGGCACGCCCCAGACCTATATTGATTTGGCCCTGTTTTCTGCCAAGACCGGCGCGCCTGGCGAGGCCCTGGCGTTCCTTGATGCCGCCGAACAGCGCTATCACGCCGCCCCGCCTCTGCTGTTGAGCTGGCTGGCGTTGCAGCGCGGATTGATCGAGTTGGATCGGGGCCGCTACGACGAGGCGCGGTCGATGTTCGCCCTCGCGGACGAACGGCTGCCGGGCTACTGGCTCAACGAGGAACACCTTGCTGAGGCCACCCGCCTCAAGGGGGACCTTGCCGCGGCCAGGCGCCTTTACGAGGTCGTCGTCCGCAAGACCGGATTGCCTGAATATCTGGATGCCTTAGCTGGCCTGGAGATCGAGGCCGGCAATGCCCGATCGGCGCAGGTCATGCTGCAGCGGGCGGAGACGATCTACGGCGAGCGAGCCCGGCGGTTCCCCGAGGCGATCGCAGGTCATGCGTTGGCTCACTACCTGAGCGCCGCCCCGCAGCCCGGCAAGGCGATGGCGATGGCGGAGGCGAACTTCCGCAACCGTCCCTATGGCGATGCGGCCATCGCGCTCGCCAAGGCGCATCTGCTCAACAACAGGCCTCGTGACGCGGCGCGTGTGATCGAACAGCAGCTCGCCGCTGGCTGGGACACCGCCGAGGCCTATTGGATCCTCTCGCTCGCTGCTCAGGCGGCGGGCGACCCGCAGAAAGCGCAGCACGCCAGCCTCGAGGCGCGGCGCCGCAACCCGCGCAGCGCTACGCAGTACGCTTTCGCACCCTGACGCCGCGTCGCTGAACGCTACGCCGGCGCCGGGCCAGCCCGGGCGGCATCGGTGAGTCGGAACGCCGCCCATGCGCCCACCAACGCCAGCGGCGCGACGGCGGCGAAGACCCAGATTGAAGCCTGGTGCGCACTGAGGTCCGAGAGACCGCCGCTGAAGCCGACCAGATTGGCCGCGACGCCGGAGATGGCCGCGCCGGCCGCCGCGCCGGTCTGGCGCACGGCGGCGATCGCCGATG
>JANPKX010000270.1:0-15755 GCA_031426235.1 Alphaproteobacteria bacterium
CACGGCCTTGACCACCTGCGCCAGCGGCTTCTCGAACATTCGGATTGGCCCCGACGCCTTCCGCCAGGCCAACGAGCTCGAAACCCACAATCTGAACGTCCAGGGCAAGCTGACCTACGCGTGGGGCGACCACGTGTTCAAGGTGGGCTTCGAATCCCAGAACCAGGAGATCGTCAACCTGTTCGTGCCGAGCAGCGACGGCGTCTACTACTTCGACTCGATCGCCGACTTCGCGGCGGGCCGGGCCAACCGCCTGACCTACTCGAACGCCCCGTCGGGAAACCCCTTCGATGCGGCGGCAAACTTCAAGTACCAGCAGAACAGCGTCTATCTGCAGGATATCCTGGACGTGACCGAGAACCTGCAGGTCTCCGCCGGCTTCCGCTTCGACTGGTACAAGAGCGACGACAAGCCGATCTTCAATCCGTTCTTCCAGGCGCGGAACGGCTTCTCGAACCAGCAGACCTACGACGGCAAATCGATCCTGATGCCGCGCGTGGCGTTCAAGTACGACAAGGGCACCTGGTGGAAGATCAACGGCGGCGCGGGCATCTTCGCCGGCGGCATTCCCGACGTGCTGATCTCGACGTCGTTCATCACCACGGGCTTCGCGGCGGCGGGCGTCACGATCGAGCGCAACGCCGACGGCACCTTCCGCGAGCTGGGCGCCACACCGGCCTTTAACCAGGCGATCGGCGCCACGGCCCTAAACGTGTCTCGCACCGATCCGCGTTTTGGCTTCGACGTCCCCGCCTCGGTGACCGGCCTGGTCACCCCGGCGCTGATCCCGACCACTTCGGAAGTCATCGCGCTCACGCCCGCTTTCAAGGTTCCGTCCAGCTGGAAGTTCTTCCTCTCCGGCTCGGCTGACCTGCCGTTCGGCTTCAAGGCCATCGCCGATTTCGTCCAGACCGACGTGGTCTCGGCGGTCGGGTACAGCGACTACAAGGTTCGGCCCCTGATCGTGAACGGCCAGCAGCAGTTCACGCCGGACGGGCGCCTTCGCTACGACGGCTTGGTCATGACCGACGCGGCCCGGGCCGCGGCTGGGGTGGCGGGAACCAACGTCCAGAACGCCGCAGATCTCATCGTCGGCAACGAGAAGCGTGGCCACGGCTATGTGGTCGCGGTGGGCCTGAGCCGGAACTTCTTCAGCGACGACCTGCGGGCCACCATCGGCTATGTGCGTCAGAACCTGCGCGAAGGGGCCAGCGGCGTCCGCTTCGGCACCACCTCCGGCTCGCTGTATGCCAGCCAGCTGGCCTCGGCCGAGGACTCCAACCGCGACGAATTCGGCCGCGGTTACGAAGAGGTCCGCGACCGGGTCAAGTTCGAGCTCACCTACGAGAAGGAGTTCATCGAGAACGCCAAGACGCGGGTGACCCTGTTCGCCGAGACCCGTTCGGGCCGCCCGTTCAACGTGACCATGGCCAGCCAGGGCGGCAACCGCAGCCCGATCTTCGGCACCAATCGCGGCGCCTACCAGCTGTTCGTGCCGGACTTCGCCGGCGACCCCAACCCGGCGGACCTGGATGTCGGTCTGGTGACCTTCGACAACGCGGCCACCCGCGACGCCTTCCGCGCGGCGGTCAACCGCTTCGACCTGCCGACCGGCATCGTGCCCAAGGGCTTCAACCGTAACCCCGACGTGAACCAGATCGACCTGCAGCTCAGCCAGGAGATCCCCAGCCCGATCCGCGGCCACAAGTTCAAGGTGGTGCTGGACGTCCAGAACGTCCTGAACCTGCTCAACGACAAGTGGGGCACCATCGAGGAGTACGGCACGGTCGGCTCCGGCCAGGGCAACAACCGCATCGTCGACGTGCAGTGCGCGACGGCGACCGGCGCAGCGGCGGGGAACGGCAGCCCGGTCTGCGTGCGCTACCGCTACTCCAACCCGAGCGCGACCGCCCTGACGCGGTCGTTCGCGAGCCGTCAGGGTGCGAACCCGCCCTCGCTCTGGTACGCCCAGTTCTCGCTGCGCTACGAGTTCTAATCAGAGCTGAGATCCCGACAGAGGGCGGCCGCAGCGATGCGGTCGCCCTTTTTCGTGTCCGCGCAATGGCTTGACGGGGTGTGGGCGGTAACCCTAGCGTACCGGGCTTTCTGAGGGGGAGGCCTGCCGGACTGCGCCGTTGTGCGAGCCCGTCGGGGGCGATGGTCGCAGGCAGATCGTTTCTTCGTCAGGAGCGCCGTGTCAGTACCATCGCCCGCCCCCCTCGATCTCCCCCGCCTCAACCGTCGCGAGAAGCTCGTCTTCGGCGCCGGCCAGATGGCCTTCGGCGCCAAGGTCCAGATCATGGGTCTGGTGCTGCTGTTCTACAATCAGGTGATGGGGCTGGAGGCGGCGGTCGTCAGCCTCGTGATCGCCTCGACCCTGATCATCGACGCCTTCTGGGACCCGCTGTTCGGCCACGTCTCCGACCAGATGCGCACCCGCTGGGGCCGCCGCCACCCGCTGATCTACGCCTCCGCCATCCCCATTGGGATCTCGTTCTACATGCTGTGGTCGCCGCCCGCGGGGCTGTCGGACCAGGGCCTGGTGATCTACCTGGTCAGCGTCCTGCTGTTCATGCGGCTGGCCACCAGCTTCTTCGAAGTGCCGAACCGCGCCCTGATCCCGGAGCTGGCGCCGGACTATCACGACCGGACGGTCCTGCTCAGCTACCGCTACCTGTTCGAGGTGGGCGGTCGGGCTGCGGCGGCGACCCTGTCGTTCGGCTGGTTCCTGCGCGAAACCGCCGCGAACCCGGACGGCCAGCTGGCCCGCGACGGTTATGCCCACATGGGGCTGGCCCTCGGCGTCCTGATGGTGATCAGCATCTTCGTCTCGGCGATCGGCACCCACCACCTGATCCCCAGGCTGCATCAACCCCCTAAGCGCACTATCACGCTCAAGGCGACGCTGGGGGAGGTCATGGCGACCCTGCACAACTGGAACCTGGGCGTGGCCGTGGTGGCGGGCCTTCTGGCCGGCATCAGTTTCGGGGTCACGGCCGGGCTGCAGTACTACATCTACACCTACTTCTGGCAGCTTCCCTCCAGCAACATCTTCCAGCTGGTGCTGGTCGAGATGATCGCCGCGCCTCTGGCCGCGTTGCTGGCGCCGGCCCTTTCGCGGCGATGGGGCAAGAAGGCGGCCTGTATGACCCTGTTTTTCGCCAGCGTCGTGACCAACAACGCCCCGGTCCTGCTGCGTCTGCTGGGCTTCTTCCCAGGACCGGAGTCCGATCTGCTGCTACCGATCCTGCTGGTCGACCGGGTGATCACCGGCATCCTGGCGACCGGCGGCTTCATCATCGTCACCTCGATGATCGCGGACATCGTCGAGGAGAGCCAGGCCAAGACGGGTCGCCGATCCGAGGGCCTGCTGCTATCGGCGGACGGGGTGCTGCGCAACGCGGTCACCGGCCTGGGTGCGGCAATCCCAGGCCTGTTGATCACCGCGATCGCCTTCCCCATCGGCGCCAAGCCGGGTCAGGTGGACCCGGCCATCGTCAACACCCTGGCCTGGACCTACCTGCCGCTGACGGCGGGGATGAGCATCCTGTCCATCTCGGCCTGGGCCTTCTATCGGATCGACAAGACCGCGCACGATCGCCACCTTGCCCAGGTCCGCGCGGCCGAAACGGGGGCCAGCACCTGACGTTGACGCGCGCAGTGGACGCTTGACGTCGCGGGCGCCCGGGGCCATCTGCGCGCGGCCCTGGAGGTCGTGCCATCATGTCGTTCACCGTTCCCGCGGAGTGGTCGCCCCACCGGGCCATGTGGATGGGTTTCCCCAGCCATGGCGAGCTGTGGGAGGACGACCTGGAGCCCGCCCAGGCGGAGGTTGCGGCCCTGGCTCGCGCCCTGGCCGGACCGGGCGGCGAGCGGGTGCGGCTCATGACCGGGTCCGACGCCGGTGAGGCCGCCGCCCGCGCGCTGCTCGGCGACGAGGCCGGCATCGAGATCACGCCCGGGTGGTTCGGCGACATCTGGCTGCGCGACACCGGCCCGATCTTCGGCTTGGACGGAACCGCGCGCGCCTTCCGGTTCAACGGCTGGGGCAACAAGTACACGCTCGAGCACGACGACACCGTGGCCGCCCAGATCGCCAAGGCGGCAGGCGCGAAGCTCCAGGCCGACAACTTCGTGCTGGAGGGCGGGGCCCTGGACCACGACGGCAGCGGGACGGTCCTGACCACCGGACAGTGTCTGCTGAACCCCAACCGCAATCCCGGCTGGACCACCGCGGCGGCCGAGGCGGCCCTGCGCGCGAGCCTGGGCGTCCGCCACGTGCTCTGGCTGGGCCAGGGATTGCGAAACGACCACACCGACGGCCACGTCGACAACCTGGCCCGCTTTGTCGCGCCTGCGACGGTCGCGATCCCGGTGGCCTGGGGGAAGGGCGATCCCAATGCCGAGGCCTTCGACGACGCCGCGCGGCGTCTTGCTGAGATGACTGACGCGGACGGGACGCCGCTAAAGGTGATCCGCATCCCCTCACCGGGCTGGATCGATGGCGACGACGGTCCCCTTCCGGCCAGCCACATGAACTTCCTGATCGCCAATCGTGCTGTGATCGTGCCGATCTACGCCGAGCGACCGGGCCAATTCGCCGTGGAGGCCCTGAAAGCGGTGTTCCCGGATCGCGTCGTCATCGGCCTGCCCTCCACCGCCATCCTGACCGGCGGCGGATCGTTCCACTGCATCACCCAGCAGGAGCCGGCCTGATGGCACGCACCCTGACGCTCGCGGCGCTGCAGACCGCCTATAGCGCCGACATGGCGGCCAACATCGCCCGCACCGCCGACCTTGTTCGCCAGGCGGCCGCGGCCGGCGCCCAGGTGATCCTGCCGTCCGAGCTGTTCCAGGGCCCCTATTTTTGCGTAACTCAGGAGGAGCGCTGGTTCGCCACCGCCTACCCCTGGCGCGAGCATCCCTGCGTTAGGGCTCTTGCCCCACTGGCGGCCGAGCTGGGCGTGGTGCTGCCCATCTCGATCTTCGAGCGCGAGGGGCCGCATTACTTCAACAGCCTGGTGATGGTGGACGCCGACGGCTCGCTGATGGGGCTCTACCGCAAGAGCCATATTCCCGACGGACCGGGCTACATGGAGAAGTACTACTTCCGGCCCGGCGACACCGGCTTCAAGGTCTGGGACACGCGGTTCGGCCGCATCGGCGTCGGCATCTGCTGGGACCAGTGGTACCCCGAGTGCGCCCGCGCCATGACCCTGATGGGGGCCGAGGTGCTGCTCTATCCCACCGCCATCGGCTCGGAACCGCACGATCCCGCGTTGGACACCGCCGCGCCCTGGCGCCGGGCGATGCAGGGTCATGCTGTCTCCAACGTGATCCCGGTGGTGGGCGCCAACCGCACCGGCTTCGAGCCGTGGGACGGCTATCCCGGCGGCGGCCAGCGCTTCTATGGCTCCAGCTTCATCGCAGACCACCGGGGCGACCTGGTGAGCGAACTGGGACGTGACGACGAGGGTATGGTCGCGGCGACCTTTGACCTCGACTTCCTGGCCGCCCACCGCGCCGCCTGGGGCTTCTTCCGCGATCGCCGGAGCGACCTCTACGGCGCCCTGACGCAGCCTCGCCCCGCATGATCGAGACCGAACGCCTCATCCTGCGGGCGTTCTGCGACGAGGACCGTGCACCGTTCGCGGCGATCAACGCCGACCCGCGTGTGGGCGACTGGCTGGGCGGGGTGCGGGACCGCGCGGCCACGGACCAGTTGATCGACCGGATCAACGACGGGATCGCCCGGGCCGGCTACGACTTCTGGGCCGCGGAGCGCAAGTCCGACGGGGCGCTTGTAGGCATGATCGGGCTCAGGATGGAACTGCACGACCCGCCAGCGCCCTGCCTGGAGATGGGCTGGCGCCTCGCGGTCCACGCCCAGGGCCAGGGCCTGGCCACCGAGGGCGCCAGGGCCGCACTGAACTGGGGGTTCGCCAACGTGCCTGTCGACGAAATCCTGGCCTGGACCGCTTCGACCAACCGCGCCTCCCAGGCGGTTATGCGCCGCATCGGCATGACGCCCGACCCGGCGCGAGACTTCGATCATCCCCGTCTGGCCGCCGATCATCCCCTTCGTCGCCACGTGGTTTACGCGGCGCGGCGCTAGGCAGCCCAAGCCCTGGATGGATGACGCCCGGTCGCCGCGGCGACCCCTCGATCCGCGCTTAGCGCGGTATTTGCCGCTGCGGGCGGGATCGGTTAGAAGCGGCCCCTTCGCGCGCGAGCGGCTCCGCAGCCGCAGCGCCCCATGAGCTTCAAAGGTTCCGAGATGACCACGTCCACTCAGATGCCGCAGGGCCAGCTTTCCGGCAATGTGCTGTTCTATTCGAAGCCCGAGCCGCTGGCGAAGGAACTGCACTCCAAGATGGGTGTGAAGCGCATGGACGGCCCGTTCGGCTTCGCGCGCGCCGGCCATGCCATCCCGCTGACGGTGGGGGAATTCCCGCTGGCCATGGTGACCGGCCCGATCATCTTCGTGGGCGACGAGAAGCTGCCGATCGCCGTCATGGGCCTGAACGCCGGCGACAACATGTTCGTCAAGGACGACGGCACCTTCGAGAGCGGCATCTACATCCCGGCCTATGTGCGCCGCTATCCGTTCGTGTTCGCCAACGACGACGCGAACAAGCAGATGGTGCTTTGCATCGACCGCGACGCCGAGTTCGTGGTCGACAAGGACTACGACATGCCCTTCTTCGAGGCGGACGGCGAGCCGACCGAGTACACGAAGAACTGCATCGAGTTCTGCAACAACTTCGAAGTCGAGCGCCAGCGCACCACCAGCTTCGTGCAATTGCTGAAGGACCTCGATCTGTTCGAGACCAAGGAAGCGACCTTCACGCCCGCCAATGCGGACGGCACCGCGGGTGAGCCGCAGAAGATCGCCGAGTACTTCGGGGTGTCCGAAGAGAAGCTGAACCAGCTTCCGGCCGAAAAGTTCGTCGAGCTGCGCGACAACGGCGCGCTGGGCCAGATCTATGCCCACATGCACTCGCTGGTCGGCTGGGACCGCCTCGTGGCCCTGGCCATGAACCGCGCAGCCCAGCAGCCCCAGGCCGCCAACGCGTAGCGCGGGCTCAGCGCGAGAAGACACTCCGCGTCAGGCACGAGAACACCAGCCGGCCCGCCTCGTCGAGCAGGTCGTGCTGCGCGATGATGATGCCCTTGCCCTCGCCGACCGGGTCCTTGGCCATCACCGTCATGCGCCCGCGCAGCAGTTCGCCCGGCGGAGGGTTGCGCATCCAGCGCAGCGCGTCCACGCCGAGCCGCTTGGTCTGCGGCCAATCGGTTGCCGCCACGGCGTCCAGCCGGGCCCACAGGGCATAGACCATCGCGTCGGGTGCGCCGCGATCCGCGCTCCAACCGGGCGCGAAGGCAGCCGCGAAGGCAGCGAGGGCTGCGGCGTCGACCGCGCAGACCCCGAGCGAAACGACCTGGCCGATTTCGATTTCGTCGAAGGATGCGGGCACGAAGCCTCCTGAGGGCGAAGCACGACTCGCCGATCATGAAGCCCGCTGCGACCAAGTCGAGCCCACCTTTGCAGTAACCCGACGCCGGCAGGTGATTTGTTCTCCTGACCGCCGCCACGGCGCCGGCGTCGCCAAAAAAGAAGGGCCGCGGGTTGCCCCGCGGCCCAGGTGCGACAGAAGCTCAAGGTTGAGCTGCTGGGAGCTTGTTTACTGCTTGGCGAGCGTGGTCGTGCCGCCGGCCTTGGCGATGGCCTTTTCGTTGCAGTTCGCCAACTTGGCGTCGTCCAGCGTCTTCACGCCGCCGAAGGCGGTGACCAGGCCGACCTTGCCGGCGATGATCTTGCAGGTGGATGCGGCGAAGGTCTGGCTGGTCGGCGCCAGCGCAATGCAGGCGTCGGCTTCGCAGTTGAACATCGCGCCGCCGGCGATGAACTTCACCTTGGCGGGCACGGGCGCGGACAGTTTGGCGGTGATGGCGTCGGCCGCGAAGGCTGAGCCGGCGGTCAGGGTGGCAAGGGCGGCGCAGGCCGCAAGGATTTGGAGCTTCATTGAGCCCTCCAGCGTTCGGGGAGTCTCGGCGTCAAGGATTTGAGTACCGGCCCGGTCCGTCACGTTTTGGGCCGCCGTCGGGTATCCCCTCCCTCAGGCGCGCTCCGAACTGAGCAATGCTAAGATAACGGTGTTAAGATCGGCGCGGCAACTTAAATTTGTGCAATGCGGGTATGCGGAATTGCAGACCCCATCTGCACTTGCGCCGCTGCCGAGGCCGCCCATGGCGGAAGTTCGTTCATCTCCCGTCAACCTTGTTGAGCGTTGGCTTGGCGTGCCTTAAGGGCCTGCGGGCGGGCGGCGAAACGATCGACTGGGACTGACGCATCCATGGCCAAAGCGCAGCCGCCGCGCGATGGGGACGAGCCCCGGCGCTCGTTCCTGCGAACCCTGGTCTATGGAGCCCTCGTACTGGGCGTCTGGGGCCTGATCTTCCTGGTCGCCTTCTTTGCCGTGTTCGCGGTCGACCTGCCCGACACGTCGAACCTGTATGACGTCAAGCGCCAGCCGTCGGTGTCCTATCTGGACAGGTCCGGAGGTTTGCTGGCGGTGCGCGGCAGCCAGGCCGCCGCCCAGGTCGACCTGGGCCGGCTGCCGGCCTATGTGCCCGAGGCGTTCATCGCCATAAGGACCGCTGGTACTACTGGCACTTCGGCTTCAATCCCTGGGGCATCGTCCGCAGCCAGCTCTACAATCTCCAGCATCGGGGCGAGGGCGGCCCGCTGCGCGGCGGCTCGACCATCACCCAGCAGCTGGCGCGAAACCTCTTCCTGAACCTCAGCCAGAACTATCGCCGCAAGGCCCAGGAGCTGATCCTGGCCGTTTGGCTCGAGGCCAAGTTCTCCAAGAAACAGATCCTCGAGCTCTATCTGAACAGGGTCTACTTCGGCGCCGGCGCCTACGGCATCGAGGCCGCGTCCCAGCGCTATTTCGGCAAGCCTGCGACCCAACTCACCTTGGGCGAGAGCGCGCTGTTGGCCGGGGTGATGAAGGGCCCGTCCCGCTATTCCCCCGTGGCGTCCACCGACCGCGCGGCCAAGCGCGCCACGATCGTGCTGGGCGAGATGCTGCAGGCCGGCTTCATCACCCGCGCCGACTACGACCTGGCGATCCGTACGCGGGTTCGCGTCAACCCGGTGCTGGCCAACCAGAGGGCGCAATACTTCACGGACTGGGCAGACGATCAGGTGCGCGGCATCGTCGGCGAGCCCACCGAGGATCTGGTGGTCGAGACCACCCTGGACCTCCCCCTCCAGGCCAGCGCCGAGCAGGCCGTGCGCCAGGGCGTGGCCGCCGCCAAAAGCCAGGGCGTGGAGCAGGGCGCGCTGGTGTCCCTGGACGGCGAAGGGCGGATCCGCGCCTACGTCGGCGGGGTCAACTATCTGCAGACCCAGTTCGACCGGGCCACCATGGCGCGCCGCCAGGCCGGATCGGCGTTCAAGCCCTTCGTCTATCTGACCGCGGTGGAGGCCGGGCGCACCCCGGAGACCCCCGTGGTGGACGAGCCGGTGAAGATCGGAAACTGGGAGCCACGCAACTACACCGGCCAGTTCCTGGGCCCGATCACCATCCGCACCGCCCTGGCCCAATCGGTCAACACGGTGGCCGCCCGTCTCGCCAACGAGGTCGGCACCGCCAATGTGGCGGCCACGGCGCGGCGGCTGGGTATCACCTCCACCATCCAGGAAGACCCGTCCATGGCCCTGGGCGCCGTCGAGGTCAGCCCGTTGGAGATGGCCCAGGCCTACGCGCCGTTCTCCAACGGCGGCGTCTTCGCCAAGGGCTATGGGATCGAGCGCATCCGCACGGCGCGGGGCCAGGTGCTCTACGACCGCGGCGTGGATCGCGGGCCCCGGCAGGCGGTGATCGGCCAGCCGGCGCTGGCCTATATGGTTTCGATGATGCGCGGCGTGGTCACCGGCGGCACCGGCACGCGCGCCCGCGTTCCCGGGTATGACCTCGCCGGCAAGACGGGCACCACGAGCGACTACCGCGACGCCTGGTTCGTCGGCTACACCGGCGGCTTCGTCACCGCCGTCTGGGTCGGGCGCGACGACAACACCCCCATGAAGCGGGTCACCGGCGGGGCTGCGCCTGCCGGCATCTGGCGCGACTACATGGCCGCCGCCCTGCCGCGCCTGAAGGTCCAGCCCATTCCCGGGGGCGACCTGCCGGAGGCGCCGCCGCCGGACGGACCCATCGACCAGATCATCGACGGCGTCGCCGATCTCTTCCGGGGCGATCCGCCGGAGGAGCCGCCGTCCGAATTCGACGAGCCGCGCCCGTCTCGCCGGGGCGAACCGGTCTACTGAATTCCGAAGGCATGTAGCCGCGCACCCTCGGCGCGCAGCCAGGCGCGGTGCGGTCGCTCGTCGCCGACCAGGTCGCGCACGTGGGCCCAGAACCTTGGCCCGTGGTTCAGCTCGCGCAGGTGGGCGCATTCGTGGGCGGCCACATAGTCGGCGACCGCATAGGGCGCCAGCGCCAGTCGCCAGGAATAGCGAATGATCCCGGCGGTCCCGCCCGGCCCTGGCCGGCACGAGCCCCATCGCGACTTGGCGTCCGCCACCGAGACCTTTGGCATCGGGGCGCCCAGGCGGGCGGCATGGTGGGCGGTGCGCGCGGTCAGCCAGGCCAGCGCCTGTTTTCGGATCACCAGCACGACCGCCCGCGCATAGCCTTCGCCCTCGCCCATCGCCGCGATCCGGGGTGCCGAGCCGTCGATCGCCTCGATCCAGCGGGCGCGGCCAGGACCGCTCTCCAGGCGGACAGGCCGGCCGAACACCTCGATCAGCTGGCCGGGCGCCAGGGTGTGAACGCGAGGAAGTTCCGCCAGGCGTTCGGCGATCCAGGCGGCGCGCGCGCGGGCGAAGGCCGCCGCCTCAGCCAGCCGGCGCTGCGTGGGCGCGGTGGCGATGATTTCGCGCCCGGTCCGGTCCAGCCTGAGCGAGACCCGCCGCGAGCGCGGGTTGACCTTCAGCCGCACAGGCGCGCCGCCGACCTCCAGGCGGTCGCCGTCCGCGAAGCTGCGCGCCAGGAGACTCATGGGGCGAATCTAGGGTTGCCCGGGCCCGCCGCAAAGTCCCATGACGGCGGCGTCTCTCTCGCCTAGGTTCTCGCCCATGCGCCTCTTCCCCGCCCTACTCGCCGTCCTGCTTGCCGCCTCGCCGGCCCTGGCCCAGACCCCGCTGGGTCCCGAACAGGCCCTGTTGAAGGATGTCGCCGCCGAGGTGTCGGCCGCTCGGCTGCGCGCGTCGGTCGAAACCCTGGTCGGGTTCGGCACCCGCCACACCGGATCGGACACCACCTCGGACCGGCGCGGCATTGGCGCCGCGCGGCGTTGGATCGCGGCGGAGTTCGCGGCGGCCTCCAAATCGTGCGGCGCCCGGTTGCGGATCGTGACGCCCTCCCGCGTGATGACGGCCCCCCGCCTCGCCGGCCCGACCGAAGTGGTGAACGTCCTGGCCGTCCTGCCCGGCGCCACCGACCCTGGCCGCGTGATCGTGATCTCCGGCCACTACGACAGCATCCCCAGCGACCCCAAGGACTTCACCTCCGACGCGCCGGGCGCCAATGACGACGCCTCGGGAACCGCGGCGGTGATCGAGGCGGCTCGGGTGCTGTGCAAGCACAGCTTCCCTGCGACCATCGTGTTCGCCGCCCTGGCCGGCGAGGAACAGGGCCTCTTGGGCGGCCGCATCCTGGCCGACCATGCTGTGGCTGAGGGCTGGCGCGTGGAGGCCAACCTCAACAACGACATCGTCGGTAACACCGAGGGCCTGTCCGGCGTCCGCGACAACACCCATGTGCGCATCTTCTCCGAGGGCACCCGGTCCACCGAAACCCAGGAGGAGGCCAACCGGCGGCGCTACAACGGCGGCGAGGTCGACAGCCCCTCGCGCAACCTGGCCCGCTACCTCGACGGCCTGGCCGACCGTTACCTGACGAACTTCGATGTGGTGATGGTCTACCGCACCGACCGCTATGGACGCGGCGGCGACCAGGTGGAAATGCTGCGGGCCGGCTTCCCCGCCGTGCGCATCACCGAGGCGGCCGAGAACTACACCCGCCAGCATCAGAACGTGCGGACGGAGAAGGGCATCGCCTATGGCGACGTGCTGGCCGGTGTCGACTTCCCCTACCTCGCTCAGGTGACGCGCCTCAACGTGGTCGGCCTGGCCGCCCTCGCCAGCGCCCCGGCCCCGCCGACCGGCGTCGAAATCTCCGGCGCCGTCAGCCCCGACACCACCCTGAAGTGGAAGCCGGCAGCCGACGCCGCGGCCTACCGCGTCTGGTGGCGCGCCACCACCGAGCCGCAATGGCGCCTTTCACGCGTCGTTCCGGCAAGTGGCGAGGCCGTGCTGAAGTCCGTCAACATCGACGACGGGTTCTTCGGCGTCAGCGCCATCGGCCCCGACGGCCACGAGAGCCCGGTGGTGTTCCCCGGCGTGGCCGGCACGTTCGAGCGGGGCGGGGTGGCGGCGAAGTAAGGGGGTGGCCCTCTGAAGTCGCGCGTCTGCGCGGGCTCGGCCAAGGACGCGCGCCCCCACCGCCGTCATCCCGGTTTCGCGGCACGCGAAGACCGGGACCCAGCCTCCGGCTCTGGAGTGGGGTGAAAGCCTCTCCGCCTGGGGCGCCAGGGTGCATCCGGGGCTGGGTCCCGGTCTTCCGCTAGCAGCGGAAACCGGGATGACAGCGGGGGTGGCCCTGAGAACACGCGTATCGGCCCACCTTGGCCGGCTTCCCTGCTTCAGTTGAACAGCAGGTCTGAGCCGCCGAACGCCCAGGGTTTCACCCCGTCCAGAGTCGCCAGCGTGATCGGCCACGGATGTCCCGAGCCCCAGCCGTCGGCGTCGAACAGCACCGTCGTGCCGCCCATGCCGTTATCCTCCAGTCGCAGGTAGCCGTCGGCGCGGGGATCGCCGCCGTGATATCCCGCCTGGGCGAACAGGGGCCGCAGGTCGAGGGCGTCGGTTCCCGTCTGGAAATCGGTGATCCGCACCGCGCTCCAGGGCGGCGCGCCGATCACGAAGTGGTCGGCTCCGGCCCCGCCGGTGACCTGGCCGCCGCCCTGGCTGGCGTTCAGCGTGTCGGCGCCGGCGCCGCCCGACAGGCTCGCGCCTGGGTAGGGCGCGGTCAGCACCTGACCCCCCTGTGACGGTGACGGTGACGGTGTCGGTGTCGGCGAGGGCGAGGGCGCCGGCCCGCCGCCGCCGAGGACCTGGCTCGCCGTCAGACCGCCCGCCGAGACCCCCTGAAGCGTGACCACATGAAACGAAATCGGGCTCCAGCCCGCCGGCCCGTCGACGTCCAGCATGACCTTGGCGCCGCCCGCGTCGTCCGCGACGAAGCGGACGTAGCCGTCCGCCACGGGGTCGGAGCCTCGGTAGCCGTTGGCATAGAGCGCCGACAGGTCCAGCCGGTCGGCGCCGATCTGGAAGTCGGTGATCCGTCCCGCGGTCCAGGGCATCGCCTTGAAGGCGAAGGTGTCGGCCCCGCCGCCGCCGGTGAGATGCCCGCTGCCCTGTCTGGCGTTCAGGGTGTCTGTCCAGGCGCCGCCCGTCAGGCTGGCGCCCGGATACGGCGCCGTCAGCACCTGGTCCCCGGCGGGCCCCGGCGGGGTTGGCGCCGGCGGTGAGGGCTGTGAAGGCTGTTCGCCGCCTCCGCCCGAGAACGGGGTGTCATAGCCGCCGAAGCGGTGGACGTATTCGGCGACCGGCGTCCCATAGGGGTCGGGCGTGTTCTGGGATCCGCTGCTTTCCAGGTACGACTTGAGCGACCAGACCCCGACCAGGTGCGCCCCCGCCAGGAGGCCGGACTCGGTGATCTGTCCGCCGCCGATCCATTGGCCGACATAGGACTTCAGCCCCAGGCCCGTCAGGTCCGTGTTGACCTGAGCGAACCAGGCCGCCACCGCGGCATCCTGGGCGGCCGGCGAGTTGAGGAACCCCTGCTTGTCCCAGACCCCGAACTCGTGGGCCTTCTGGGTCCAGCCGCCGCGGAAATCGATCGGCCAGCTCTCGCCGTCGCCCTGGTAGAAGCCGACGAGCTGGAGCGCCTCCTCGCCGAACTGGAAGCGGCCAAGGTAACCGAGGCTACTGACGAATGAATAATTGTTGCCGGACTCGTTCTGCCCGAGCACACGCAAGAAATCGCTGAACGTTCCTTTAGTCACGCTAGTCCACACCTCTATACCGTGGGGCAGAACCTTAGCCATGGCGTGTCAGGCCAACACGATATGCTGACGATCCGACACTCGATGGAAGGTTTGTCCCTGTTCCGCCCCCGCGGCACTGGGTAGTTCAATGGTCGGGTTCGCGAGGCAGGATTGCGGCAGCTTTTGGGTGCGCAGATGACAATCGGTTCATGTGGAGGGAAGACGGGCGGCCCGGCGCCGGGAGCCGCCGCGTCGGGCGCCTAGCCGTCGGGCGGGTCGTAGGGCTCGGAGGGGTAGAGCCAGAAGTCGGGCGCCGGCTTGAGACTGGGCCAGTCGGGATAGGGGCGGATGCCGTAGCGTTGGCAGATGGCGGCGACGTGCGCCTCGAGGGGATCGGCGGCGAAGTCGGGATTGCCGCAGGCGGCGTCCAGCTCGTCGTCGAGGCGGTTGCGCAGCACGCAGGCGTGGCGATAGTCGAACTGCTCGGTCTCCCGCTCGTTCCAGATGATGGCGGTGAGGGCGTGGCGCAGCCGGGTCCGGCGCAGGTCGGTGGGATGGGGCGCCGGGCGCGTCAGCTCCGGGATCTCGGGCTCGGACGCCGGTTGGGCGGGCCGGGCGGGCCGTGCCGGCCGGGCGGGCTCGGCTTCCTCGCGCCGGCCGTGGTGGAACGCGTGCGTCTCCCAGTCCTGGGCCAGCTTGGCGCGCAGGGCCAGGCACTGGCGCAGCGAGCGGGTGACGCGGTTGTAGGCGCGGGTGAGGTGGGCGGCCGTCTCGGGGTCGGGCTCGGCCATGGCTTCGCCATAGAACCGGCGCGCAAGGGCCAGGTCCATCGCCGCCACTTCGCGCAGCACGGCGTCTTCATCGGGCAGGTCGAGGGCGGGGCCGAAGTCAGGCATGAACAAAAAGAGAACACTAGGTCTGCAGAAAGTCAAGCTTTGTTGTGGGTGACCTCATCTCCTCTCCGTCTCGGCTTCGCCGGGGGAGAGGAGACCAGCCGCGGACACCTTGACCGTATGTGAACATAAGGCGAACTTTGGCGCATGGGTGTCATCCGGGATGCGCGCGGCAAGCTGACCCTGCACAGGGCCGAGGCGATGCGACGCGTCGGTACGGACGCCGAAGACCGGCTCTGGACGGCGCTGCGTGGCGGCCGCCTCGAAGGCTTGAAGTGGAAGTGTCAGGCGCCCTGGGGCCCTTACATCCTGGATTTTCTCTGCCGTGAGGCCCGGCTGGTGGTCGAAGCCGACGGCAGCCAGCATGCGGATCGCGCCGACTACGACGCCCGTCGCACGGCCGCTCTTGAGCGCGACGGCCTGCGGGTGATCCGCTTCTCCAACCGCGAGGTGCTAACCAACCTCGGCGGCGTCTGCGAAGCCATCCTGAGGGCCTGCGACCTCATCTCCTCTCCCCCGGCGAAGCCGAGAGGGAGAGGTCGGGAGAGGGCCGGCGCGTGAGGCGGGGATCCGCCGATGGCCGCGCCAGGCCCCGCAAGCCTCGCCGCCGCGTGGCCCTCGGGTCGCCAGCTGTAGAGCGTCCCGGCCCAGCCGGCCCTCTCCTCAATCCTCTCCCTC
>JANPKX010000271.1:0-9010 GCA_031426235.1 Alphaproteobacteria bacterium
GAGGCGGACGGCACCCTGCGGTTTGACGGGTGCTTCTCCGAGGACGCCACATTTGCCGTGCAGGACGGACGCATGCTGATGACGGGCCAGTGGAAGCCCAAGGCTAGCCCCGTTCTGGGGCTGGTGACGCTGCGGCCCGACGGGCGCGCCAACCTGGAGCCGACCGGCATCGAGGCCGAATTCCCTCGCACCGACGGGCGGTTCGCGGGTGGGCCGCGCCGCTACACCATCCACGCCGGGGGGGCCGCGCCCGACGCCCCGCTGTTCCATGGGGTGGCGACCCACGACTGGAGGACCGGCAAGTCCGATGCCTTCGCCTTCGGCCCGGAGCAGTTGATGGAGGAGGCGGTGTTCGTAGCTCGGCCCGGCGGCTCAGCCGAACTGGACGGCTGGCTTGTGGCGCCCTCGGTCAACACCAAGGCCAAGGCGACGGAGCTGCATGTGTTCGACGCGCGCAACGTATCGGCGGTCCCGCTGTGTACGTGGCGCGCGGCCCTCGTGCTGCCGGTCAGCCTGCACGGCGTGTTCGTGCGGGGGTAAGGACCGGGCCAAGGCCCCCAAGGCGCGCCATGGGATCGGAACGACCTAATGCCGGCCGAAATCGTCGGGCGGCTATTTCCGGAGATGGCTTTCGAACCAGTCGACCATGGCGCGCATGGCGTCGGTGGCGTAGGCGTCGGTCCTGGCGGGGTCGCCCTTGACGTAGAAGTCGTGGTCGGCGCCGGCAAACATCCTCAGCCTGTTTTCGACCCCGACTTTGTCGAGCGCGGCATGCATGGCTTCGGCCTGTGCCGGCGGTACGCCCCTGTCGGCGTCGCCCTGCAGGATCAGCGTCGGCGGATCGCGGGCATCGACACTGAGGATCGGTGAGACCGAGGCCAGGAGGGTGTCGTCGAAGTCGATGGCGCCAGCCTTGGGGCGGCCCTGCAGGAGGGCGGCGAGGTCGGTGGGCGGGAAGTAGGCGACCACCGCCGCGATGCGGTTGCCTGAACGCTCCAGAGGATTGGCAGCTTCCGGTTTCCCGTCATCGGCCATCACGCCCGCAACGAGCGCCAGATGCCCACCGGCGCTCGCGCCCCACGCGCCGATCCGCGCGGGGTCGGCGCCGTAGTCGGCCGCGTGCAGCTTGATATGCCGCATCCCAAGCCGGACGTCGGCGACCGCGTCCGGAACTGTGAAGCGCGGCGCCGAGGCGTGGTAGAGCGCAACAACGGTGAAGCCCTTGTCGATCAACGCCTGATAGCGGGGCTGGCGGTCTTCCGGCGGGCCCCAGGACGATCGCCAGCCGGCTGACACCATGTTGACCACAAGCGCGCCATTGGCCCCCTTCAGCGGCTTGAAGACATCGTACGTCAGCGCCATGCCATCGCGGCGACCGTAGATGACATCGCGCACGTAGGCAGCCGTCTTGAGCTCCGCGGGCGTGGGCGCCCGCAGGGCGTTGCGAGGATAGCCGCTGAGCGGCGGCCCAGGGTCGGCGGGCGGCTGGGCCGGAACCTGCGCCACAGCGAGCGACCCCGCGCCGAGCGCGAGAACGACGGCGAACGCCTCGCGCCAAAGCCTGTTCATGGACAATCCCCAAACGTCCTGGAGCCTAGAGCGTCGTCCGAAAAGTGGGAACCGGTTTTCGGAGAAGCGACGCTCTAAGTCTATGATTGCGAGCCTTTTTGTCCCGTTCAGATGATGCATCTAAACGGGAAAGGCTCGCGGCGCGCCCGGCAGGCAAAGCGCCAACACGCGTTCGGTCACCGACCGCGGATGAATTGGAAATCTCCAGCGGACCGCTATCTTTAGGCGAAGACCCTAAGTCTTCCTTCGCCATGGAGGCGCGCGTGACCAAAGCCATGAAGATCGACTTCGTCTCCGACGTGTCCTGCCCCTGGTGCATCATTGGCCTGGGCGGGCTTGAGGAGGCGCTGGCGCGGGTCGGCGACCTTGTCGACGCCACGATCACCCTGCAGCCGTTCGAGCTCAATCCGGACATGCCGCCCGAGGGTCAGAACATGGGCGAGCATATCTTCGAGAAGTATGGCGCAACGCCGGAGCAGTCCGCAGCGAACCGCGAGCAGATTCGCGCCCGTGCCGCCGAGGTGGGCTTCACCATCGCCACCACCTCCGACAGTCGGATCTACAACACCTTCGACGCCCACCGCCTGCTGCACTGGGCGGGCCTGGAGGGCCGCCAGCTACCGCTCAAGCACGCTCTGTTCGAGGCCTATTTCACCCGCGGCGAGAACCCCAGCGACCATGGGGTGCTGGTGGCCGCCGCCGAGCGCGCTGGCATCGATCCCGTGGAGGCCCGCGAGGTGCTGATCTCTGGACGCTTCGCCGATCACGTCCGTTCGCTGGAGCGCCAATGGTACGAGGCCGGCATCAGTTCGGTTCCGGCCGTGATCATCAACGAGACCTATCTGATCTCGGGCGGCCACCCCGCCGATGCTTTCGAGCGCGCGCTCCGCACCATCGCGGCGGAGGCGTAGCAACACCGCCGGCCCGGGCCCAGCAGCCGGCACATCCCCTCGGGGTCACAGGTCTCCTGGTGGCCCCGGCGAGGCGGTGGTGGCCTTCACCTTCGCTAAAGCTGAGAGCGAACCCTCCGTGGCGTGACGCGTTGAGGCCCGACGGATGGAGGAACACCATGGGCATTCTGGATCAGATTCTGGGCGGAGGCGCGGCGGCAGGCAGCCCTCAAGCGGCCAGGAACCGCAGTGTGAACTCCAAGCTCGCGGCTGGCGTGCTCCTCGCGCTGGCGGTCAAGGCCATGCGCGATCGCGGCAAATCGGCGGCAGGCCCATCTGCCCAACAGCCTGCGGGTCCGGACCAGGCTGGCGGCGGCATCCTGGGCGGGCTGGGCGGATTGCTGGGCAGCGGCGGTGGGCTTGGCGGAATCCTTGGCGGCCTAGGGGGCGCGGGCGCGCTGGGCGGCCTCATCGGGGCCCTTCAGCAGAAAGGGCTGCACAACGAGGCGACCTCCTGGGTTGGAACCGGCGCCAACCACCCGGTGGCGCCCCACCAGCTCGCGGACGCCCTGGGAGACGACACGATCAAGGAATTGCAGGAACAGACCGGACTGCCGCGCGAGCAGTTGCTCTCGGACCTCGCGCAGGAGTTGCCCCAGGCCGTGGATGCGGCGACGCCCGACGGCCGTCTGCCACACGACGACGATGAGCTCTCGCAGGTGGCTGGACGCTGAAGACGCGAACGGCCGCAAGGCCAGGACGACGGCGGTCAGGCCGCCACGCCTCAGCGGGAAGATAGAGGTCAGCTGGCGGGGATGACCCGGAGCCTCCAGGCATTCTCCGGCTTCAGCCATTGCTCCGCGGCGCGTTTCACGGCGGCGGCGGTGACGCGTTCCGTGCCGGGGATGATGTCGCGGATCAGGTCGAGGCGGCGGGGGTCGGACTGGGCGCCAGAGAGTTCGCCCAGCCAGTAGCTGTTAGTCTGGCGGGCGCGCTGCAGGCCCTCGATACGGGGTTTCTTGGCGCGTTCGAGTTCGTCCGGGGTGACTTCCGCGGCGCGGAGGTCGTCGGCGATCTTCAGCGTATCGGAGAAGAAGCCGTCCAGCTTGGCGGGGGGCACCTCGACATTGGCGGCGATGTAGCCCCAGCCGGTCCAGACCAGGCTGTGTTGGCTGCCGACGTCGGGGGAATAGGTGGCGCCCTGAGCCTCGCGCAGTTCGTCGGTGAGCCGCAGCCGCATCACCTCGCGCAACACGGCGGTGTCGCGGGCGAGCTGGGGATCGGCCCAGTAATCGGTGGTGCGCCAGGCGACATAGCCGATGGCCTGGTCGGCGCGGCCCTTGTGGGTCAGGACGATGGGCTTTGCGGCGCCGGCCGGGAAGCCGACGGCCAGGGCCTGGAGCGGGACGGGCCGGGGCGCAGCGCGCGGGGGCAGGGCGCCCAGGGTGGCGGCGGTCGCCGCGATGGCGTCGGCGACGCTAAGGTCGCCCACGATCACCACCTCGACCGGGCCGCGCGCCAGTTCGCCCTCGACCACGGCCTTGAGGTCGGAGAGCTTGGCCTCCGCGACCTCCTGGCGGCTGGGGAAGGTCCAGCGGCGGTCGCCGGCGTGGAGCAGGCCCGGCAGGTCGCGGGCCAGGACCCCGCCGTCGGTCGATTCGTACTGATCGTGGATGGTGCGGCCGGCGGCCTTGATCCGCTCGAAGGCGGCGTCGCGCCAGCCGGGCTCGGCCAGATAGGCGGTGAGCACCTGCAGCTGGGTCGGCAGGTCGGCCGGCCGCGTGCCGCCGGAGAGGGTGAAGGCGTCGTCGTTCATGGAGAAGCGGGCGCCGTAGACGCGGGACGCCAGCACGCGCTCCATCTCTTCCACGTCGATCTTGGCCAGACCGCCCTCGATGAGGGCGCTGGACAGCCAGAAGGGGCTCTGGCGGTCGCCGGGCAGGCCCTTGAGGCCCTGGCCCACATTGATTCGCACTAGCACCTCGTCGTCGCGCCAGGTGGTCGGCTTGACGGTCAGGCGCACGCCGTTGGCGAAGCGGACGAAGGTGGCGCCCAGGTCCTTGACCTCGCTCTGCTCGGCGGCGACGCCGGGCGGGCCGAACGCGGCGTAGGGCCAGATGGCCGTGCTGGCATCGGCGGGCGGCGCGACGGCGACCGCCTGAGAGGCCGTCAGGGTGGCGAGCACGGCGGTCTCGCCGCCGGGGATCGGCGCGGGCGAGGTCATGAACACGAGCGGACCCTGGCCCTGGAAGACGCGGGCGAGCGCGGCGCTGACGGTTTGCGCCTTCAGGCCCTTCACGGCCGCCTCGAAAGTGGCGAGGTCATCCGCGGGCGAGGTCACCACGGTGCGGTCGGACAGGCTGTCCACGATGTCGCCGGCCAGCTCGGCGGGGCGGCGGGTGGCGGCGCCGGCGACGGCGGCGCGGGCGGCGGCGCGGATCTCCTCGATCTCCCGGTCCAGCTCGGCCTGGCGCACGCCATATCGGACGATGCGGCGCTGTTCCTGCTCGGCGGCGGCCAGGGCGGCCTGCCACTGGCCGGACGCGGCGTTGACCGCGATGGTGGCGATCTGGGCCGTGTCGTCCTGTGTGCCCTTGTAGGCGCCGGCGGCCAGGAACGGCGGATTGGCGCCGCGCGAGATGGCCGAGTAGCGGCGGTTCAGCACCGCCAGACCCAGGCTTTCGATCAGGTCGCGGTCGCGCTTGGCCACGGTGTCGGGCGAGCGGTCCGGCGGGCTGACCCAGGTGACCTGCAGCGACTGGGTGACGCCGGGATCGACCACCAGCCGGGCTTCAGGCCCCCGGGGCGCGACACGGCCGGCGTCCGGCTCGGGCCGCGCGGGCGCCTGGGCGGTCCAGGCCGAGAACGCGGCCTTGATCTTGGCTTCCATGGCGTCGACGTCGAAATCGCCCACCGCCACGAAGACCGCCCGATCGGGGCGATACCAAACGCGGTAGTAGTCGACGATGGCGCTGACCGGCGCGGCTTTCAGCACCTCAACCTTGCCGATGGGCATGCGCGTCGGCAGCCGCTGGCCCTTGAACAGGAAATTCATGCGCGCGATGGCCGCGCGGTAGCCGGGGGTGTCGCGGGCGCGCTCCTCGGACAGCACCACGCCGCGCTCGCGGTCCATGGCGCCCGGATCCAGCGTCAGGTTGAAAGCGGCCTCGCGCAGCAGCTTCAGCGAGGTGTCGACGGTCTCGGCGTCCGTGCGGGGCAGGTCCAGCTTGTAGATCGTCTCGTTGAAGCTGGTGGAGGCGTTGGTGTCTGCCCCGAACGCCAGGCCAAGGCGCTCGAGGATCTTGATCATCTCGCCTTCCTTGACCGCCTTGGAGCCATTGAAGGCCATGTGCTCAAGGAAGTGCGCCAGGCCCTGCTGCTCGTCGCTCTCCATGACCGAGCCGGCGCCGAGCCACAGGCGCAGGGCGGCCTGGCCGGGCGGGGTGGTCTGGCGGCGGATCGCATACCGCATGCCGTTCGGCAGGGTTCCGAACCGGATGGCAGGGTCGGGGCGCAGGTCGGAGACGCCGTGCGCCCACGCGTTGGCCGCCGCCGGCATCGGAGCGGGCGCCTGGGCGGCGGCGGGGAGGGGGAGGGCGAGGACGGCGGCCAGGATTGCGGCGGCGCCGGGGAAACGGGTCATCAAGTCCGCCTGACTGGGTGGAAGCGAGGGGCACCATCGCCAAGCTGGACGGCGCCGGCAAGGCGGGATCGGGGCGAAAGGGTGTGGGCTGGAGCCCGGGCGTCGGACATCTTACATAGCGGCCCATGAAGACCGCCTATTTCGAAGCCCCTGTCCCGAACGCGCCGCCGCCCCGCAGTCCGGGCGATCCGGGTTTCCGGCAGGCGCCCGAGCCGATGGTCAACGCGCCATGGCCGGTGGTGGTGCTGACGCTGGGCCTCGTGGCCCTCTATGCGATCCAGACCCGGTTCCCCGCTGCTCCGGACTATCTGGGCTTCTATCCCGTCGACCTGCTGCAGAACCGATTCGGCGGGCTCATCACCTCGCAGTTTCTGCACGGCAACTGGGCCCATGCGCTGATGAATGCGGGCTTCATCCTGGCGTTCGGGGCGCCGGTGGCGCGGTTCTTCGGGCGCGGCGCGTTGGGAACCGTCGGATTCTTCGCCTTTTACCTGACGGCGGGGGCGCTCGCCTGCGTGGGATTCGCCGCGCTGCACTGGGGATCGACCGCGAACCTGATCGGGGCCTCCGGCGCGGCGTCAGGCCTGATGGGCGCGGCCGCCCGGCTGATCGGCGGCGAGGGACGGGTCGGACCCCTATTGTCGCGCCCGGTGGTGAGCATGGGGTTCGCCTGGTTGCTGGTGAACATCATCATGGCCTTCGCCGGAGGGCTGCTGATCCCGGGCGCGAACGGCGCGGGGGTCGGATGGGAGGCGCATCTGGCCGGATTCGCGGCCGGCGTTCTGCTCATCGGTCCCTTCGGGGTGCTGGCCGGGCGGCGCTAGGACGCGCTGCCGGTCACGCATGCGTGACGGCGCACGTCATTGTTTCCACCGCGAAAGTGAGTGACGCTGTTTTTTCACAAGAGGACGGGAGGCCCACATGCTGGTCTCACAGATTCTGCGGACCAAGGGCGACGCGGTCTTTACCATACAGCCGGCGGAAATCGTCGGTGCGGTCGCCTTGCTGTTGCACAGCCGCCGGGTCGGCGCCCTGGTGGTGCTGTCCGACGAGAAGGTGGCCGGCATCGTCTCAGAGCGCGATGTCGTCCGCGCCCTGGCGACCGACGGCCCCGAGGCGCTGAAGAGGCCCGTGAGCGACTACATGACCGCCAATGTGCTGTTCGCCGATCCTGGCGAGACCATCGACAGCGCGCTCACCCGAATGACCGACCGGCGCATCCGTCACCTGCCCGTGTGCAAGGACGAGCGGCTGGTGGGCATCGTCTCGATCGGGGACCTGGTGAAGTCCAAGATTTCCGAGGTCGAGGCCGAGGCCGACGGCCTGAAGGCCTATATCGCGGCCAGTTGAGACCCCATCCGATGCCCGGTCAGGCCACCAGCGGCGTGCTCGCCGCCGTGGCGTCGGCCAGGCTGTAGCCTTCCAGGACATCCGCGGTCGCGTCCCGGGCCCGGGCCAGGGCCGCCCGCAGCGTACAGGACGCCAGGTCAGGGCAGTCGGCGCACTTGCGATAGCCCAGCCGCGGACTGACGCAGGGGGCCAGGGCCAGGGGACCGTCGATCACGCGGATCACCTCGGCGAAGGCGATCTCGGCGGGCGGACGCGCCAGAACGTAGCCGCCGAATTTGCCGCGGCGGCTGATCACCAGCTGGCTGCGCGACAGCTCGAGAAGAATGGCTTCCAGGAACTTGCGCGGCGCATCGGCGCGCAGGGCGAGCACGCCGGCGCTGACCTGGGCGCCGTCCGCGCGGGCCAGTTCCACCAGGGCCCGCAAGCCGTACTTGGCCTTCTGTGAGAGCATGTCGCCTCCCAGCACGAGTCGTGCCTCACGCGAGCTGCGGGTGCAAGCCGGCAAGGGGTCGCGCAGGTGCGACATGACGCCGGTCGGCGAGAAATCTTCCAATCGGCGATTGACGCGGTGCAGACCCCCGCATAGATAGCCGCCTCCGCTCGCAACGACACAGCGACGGCCCGGCGACCAAGGCCTTAACACCTTGAAATGCTTGGCCAAGATGGTTGATGCGCAGGGGACGACCGTTGCACGCACAGCGATGGGAAAGCCTGGCTTTCCCGGCGTCGTGAGCGCAGCCCGGCTTGAAGACCCGGAGCTTCCGGAGATCGGCCGCGGATCCTTCTCAAGGATCGGTTGACACCAAAGGGGTCGGCCACTAGATAGCCGCCTCCCGCTTGGGACTGGTGCATATCTCGAAACGTTGGCTAGGCGCCTCACAAGGTGCTTGATCTCCGCTTAGAAATGAGTATGTTCCCGAGCCTCAATCGAATCGCTTAGGACGTAAGAGGGAAGCCCCTCGGCAGCCCGCGGTGATTTTTGCGGCCAATTTTGAGTTTCTCAGAATTGTCGCAAATGCCCAAAAAGGCCGGTTGACACGAAAGAGGCCGGTCAATAGATAGCCGCCTCCGCCGACCACCGGCGCTAAACAGTGGGGCGGGCGAAAGCCAGTCTCGGTCTTTGACATCGTTGAATTGGAAAGAGAAACGCAGGCGGCGGCGTCCTGGCGCTAGTCCTAACCAGACTAGCATCGACGCTGACGAATTCTGCGGTCTCTTGAAGACACCATGAATATGGATATCCGGCGGCTTCGGCTGTCGGGCATCGATGTGAATGGGAACTCGTCAAGAACTAAGCAGACTAAAATGCCAGCCGGTACTTCGGTATCGGGGACGCTAAGTCAGAACGTCAACTCAACCTGAGAGTTTGATCCTGGCTCAGAGCGAACGCTGGCGGCAGGCCTAATACATGCAAGTCGAGCGGTCACTTCGGTGGCAGCGGCGGACGGGTGAGTAACGCGTGGGAATATGCCCTTTGGTACGGAACAACTGAGGGAAACTTCAGCTAATACCGTATGTGCCCTTCGGGGGAAAGATTTATCGCCATTGGAGTAGCCCG
>JANPKX010000272.1:0-5548 GCA_031426235.1 Alphaproteobacteria bacterium
CGGAGGTCGTGCCGGTCTTGCCGGCCAGGTCATAGCCCGGGATCGCCGCCCGCGTGCCCGTGCCGGAAACGATGGCGGTCCGAAGCATCCGGTTCAGGTCGCTGAGGGCCGGGTTGGCGATGGCCTGAGTGGGCCGCGCCGCCGCCCGCTGGTAGATCACCTGCCCGCCGGCCCGGATCCGCTCGATCCCATAGGCCTGGACCCGCATGCCGCCGTTGGCGAAGGCGGCATAGGCCTGGGTCATTTCCAGGGGCGAGACCAGGGTGGTGCCCAGGGCCATGGCCGGGTCGGTGTTGATGGCCGAGGTGATACCCACCCTCCGCGCCGTGGCCGCCACCTGGGGCCGCCCCACCTCGTCCGCCAATCGCGCCGCGACCGTGTTGACCGATCGCGCTAAGGCGGTTTCCAGGGTGATGGGGCCTAGAAAACCGGTGTCATAGTTCTGCGGCGTCCAGCCGGCGATCGAGATCGGCTCGTCGACGACCGGCATGTCCGGGGTCCAGCCCCGCTCCAGCGCGGTCAGGTAGACGAAGGGCTTCCAGGCCGAGCCGGCCTGCCGCCGCGCCGTCACCGCGCGGTTGTAAGGCGCGCTGGCGTGGTCCGTGCCGCCGACCAGCGCGCGAACCCGCCCCTGGCCGTCCACCGCCACCAGGGCGGCCTGCTGACCCGCCTGCTCCTTGAAGCGACCGACCGCACCCCGCGCCGCCGCGCCCGCCGCCTGCGCCATCGGCGCATCCAGCGTCGTCTCGACTGTGAGGTCGCGGGTCAGCTTCGGGACCATCTGGCGGACCTGGCCGTCGACCCAGTCTACGAAGTATTGGGAGGGGCTGCTCGCCGTCGTCTTCCAGATGCGCGGCTTCTGGGCGAGAGCGGTCTTGTGTTGGGCCGCCGTGATGGCGCCCGTCTCCAGCATCGCGTCCAGCACGAGCTTGGCGCGGTCCAGGGAGGCCTGCGGGAAGTCGACCGGATTGTAGGCCGTCGGCGATTTCAGGAGGCCCGCCAGCATGGCCGCCTCCTTGATCGACAGCCTCGCGGCGGGCTTGTTGAAATAGCGCTGCGACGCCGCCTCCAGCCCGTAGGCGCCCTCGCCGTAGTAGACCCGGCTCAGGTACAGGCCCAGGATCTGGCGCTTGGTGTAGGTGCGCTCCAGTTGCACGGCATAGGCCAGCTCGGTGGCCTTGCGCTCCAGCGTCCGGTCGGCGTTGAGAAACAGGTTCTTCGCCAGCTGCTGGGTGATGGTCGAGGCGCCGGTCATGCGCCCGCCCTCCACGGCAGAGACCACGGCCCGCGCGAGGCCGCGCGGATCGAACCCCTGGTGCTCATAGAACCGCCGGTCCTCGATGGCGATGAAGGCGGCCGGCACGTGCTTGGGCAGCCGCGCGACCTCCACGGGCGGAGCGAACCGCCCCCCGCGGACGCCGATCAGGGCGCCCGCGCGGTCGACATACCGAATCTGCGGCTCACGCTGGATAGACGGCAGCCGGGGCAGGTCCACACCCGCGACGGACAACTGCAAGGCGGCGACAAGAACGAACACGGAGCTCTCCTGGGACCGCGCGCCATCACGCGGCTCCGAGGCCTATCTGTGGCGACCTGCGCACCGGACCAAGATAATTCGCGGTAATCCAAACGCGGCGCTCCCGCGTCTCAAAGTTCCACGAAGGGTTCGAACCCGCCCATGATCATCCGCTTGCCGTCGAAGATCATGTCCTCGTCGCGCAGCCGGTCGTCGGCCATGATCTTGGCCATCACCGCGTCTCGGGACGCCTTGTCGGCGTAGGTGATCCACGAGAAGACCACGACCTCGTCGTCCTGAAGCAAGACCGCGCGGGGGAACGAGGTGAGCTCGCCGTGGGGCACGTCCTCGCCGACGCACTCGACGTAGGACAGCGCGCCGTAGTCCATCCACATGGCGCCAGCCCGACCCGCCAACGCCTTGTAGTCGTCGAGACGCGCCTTGGGCACGGCCAGGATGAAACCGTCGACGTAGGGCATGGTGCACTCCTGTTGCAGGTATGGCCTGAGCCTAGGACGCAGACGGTAGCGAGATTCCGACAGCCCGGCCGCTCATTGCGCCACCTTCGCTTGCCCGGCGGGTCGGCGACGGTCAGTTTGGCCCCGGGATTCGAACCGCCAGCAAGGAGGGCGTCTGTGGCTGAAGCGATCCGGCGTCGCCGGCGGATGAAGATCGTCGCCACCATCGGGCCGGCCTCGTCCAGCCCGGAGCGGCTGGAGGAGCTGTTCCGTGCGGGGGCCGACGTGTTCCGCGTCAACTTCAGCCACGGCGCCCAGGATGGCCACGCCGAGGTGATCGCCAACATCCGGCGCGTGGAGAAAAAGGTGGGCCGGCCCATCGGCATCCTGGCCGATCTGCAGGGGCCCAAGCTGCGCGTTGGGCGGTTCGCCGCCGGCTATGTGGTGCTGCAGTGGGGCCGCACTCTGCGCCTGGACCTGCAGGCGACGCCGGGCGACGGCCAGCGCGTGCAACTCCCGCATCCGGAGATCATGGCTGCGGCCGGACCGGGATCGGTGCTGTTGCTGGACGATGGCCGGATCCGGCTTGAGGTCACGCGCCAGACGGCGGAGTCGCTGGACACCCGGATCATCGTCGGCGGCCGGCTGTCCGACAACAAGGGCGTCAATCTGCCGGGGGTGGTGCTGCCGATCCCGGCCCTGACCAAGAAGGACCGCTCCGACCTCGCCTTCGCCCTGGAGCATGGCTGCGACATCATCGGGCTGTCTTTTGTCCAGCGGCCCGAGGACGTGGCCGAGGCGCGCGAGCTCATCGGCGACCGGGCCTTCATCCTCTCCAAGATCGAGAAGCCCGGCGCCCTGGCCTCGATCGACGAGGTGATGCGGCTGTCCGACGCCATCATGGTGGCCCGCGGCGACCTGGGCGTGGAGATGCCGGCCGAGGACGTGCCGTTGATCCAGAAGCGGCTGATCCGCGCGGCCCACCGCTACGGTCGGCCCGTGGTCGTCGCAACCCAGATGATGGAGAGCATGATCGACGCCCCGACGCCGACCCGCGCCGAGGCCTCCGACGTCGCGACCGCCGTGTTCGACGGCGCCGACTGCGTGATGCTCTCCGCCGAGAGCGCCACCGGCAAATATCCGGTCGAGACCGTGCGCATGATGGACCGGATCATCGCCCGCACCGAGGACGACGACGAGCTCAAGGCCGCCCGTGCCGCCATGCGTCCGAAGCCGGAGCACGACGCCGCCGACGCCATCTGCGCCGCGGCCCGCCAGGTGGCCGACACCATTGACGCCAAGGCCATCGCGGCCTTCTCGCTATCTGGACGCACCGCCATGCGCATCGCCCGCGAGCGGCCCGACACGCCGATCCTGGGCCTGACCCCCACGATGCAGATCGCCCGGCGCATGTCGCTGGTATGGGGCGTCCACGCCCTGCTGTCGGATCCCACCCACACCATGACCGAGACCGTCGCCCAGGCCGCAGCCCTGGCGCTCAAGAGCGGGATGGCCAAGCGGCGCGAGGAGATCGTGGTCATCGCCGGCGTGCCGTTCGGACGGTCGGGCGGGACGAACTCCCTGCGCGTGGCCCAGGTGACCTGACGCCAGCCCCGGTCGCCGCTTCGCAAAGCGCTCGTCTCGGAACCGGCCTGCGGCGGGAGGCTTACAGGAGAGACAACCTGGGCCATGAACGATGCATCTCGTCCTTTTCGCAGGACAATCCAACGCGTTGGGATACGGCGACGTCGGACCAGCCCCCTATACGCCGACGTGGCGGGTGCAGATCTGGACAGGGCAGACCTTCAACTTCATGGACCCCGGCCGCAACACGGGGACTGCTGCCAGCCCCACCGCGTGGGGTCCGGAAGTCGCGTTCGCCAGGACGTGGCTGGACGCCAACCCGACGGGCATCCTCTACCTCGGCAAGGTGGCCAAGGGTGAGACTGGGCTGACGCCCGTCGAGGGGCTCGACTGGTCGCCGACTTCGACAGGCGAGATGTTCGACCGAGCCGAGGCCACGGCCCGAGCGATGCGCGCCGACCTGGGCGTGGCGCAGCTTGATGCGGTCTTCTGGATGCAGGGCGAGCAGGATGCCGGCGACACCGGGACGGCCGCCGGCTATGGCGGTCGCTTCGACACCTTTCTGGAGGCCCTGCGCGCCAACTGGATGGGTGATTCGGACGGCTACGTCGCCGCGGGCCGGATCGGCAGCAGCGCGACGCTGCGAAACAGTTTCGAGGTCCGGCTTGCCCAGTGGGAGACCGACCAGCACGACGCGAATCTGGACACCTTCCCGACCCATCGCTGCCATATGCAGGCTGACGGCGTCCACTATTCCGCCGAGGGTCTGCTGGAGCTGGGTCGCGGGTTCTTCGAGGCCTGGGCGACGACGTGAGCATCGGCGTTGCACGGCGCCTGACGCGTCCATGACCCCGCCGGCGGACCCTACCGCCTCGTCGACCAGGCCACCCAGAGCGCCGTGAGCGCCAACGCCACGGCGAAGGCGCGTTGGACGGCCCGGCTCGACAGACGCGCTGCCACGTCCTGCGCTCTGGCGCTGGTTATGACGATGGCAAGATGGACGACGACGCTGAAGGCAATGTGGATGGCGCCCAGCGCGGCCGCCTGCGTCGCCACGCCCCCCTGAGCCGGAACGATGAAGGCCGGCAGGATAGACACGTAGAACAGCGCGGCCTTGGGGTTCAGCAGATTGACCAGCAGCCCGCGTAGGAACAGCCGGCGATAGCCCTCCGCCGCCGTCACCTCAGCTTCAGCCCCGCGCCAGGTCTCTAGCGCAAGCCAGAGCATGTAGATCACCCCAGCCCAACGGAGCGCCTGGTAGCCCACGGGCCAGCGCAAGGCTAACTCGGCCAGGCCCAGGATCGACGCCGCCAGGAAAACCGCGAGCCCTACCGTTACGCCAGCCACCGTCGCCAGGCCATGGCGCAGGCCAGAACGCGCCGCGGCCAGCGCGAGATAGGCCATGTTCGGCCCAGGCGTCAGTTCGATCACCGCAATCGCGGCCAGAAAGGGAACAAGCGTGGATACGTCCGGCATCGGCTCAGGTCCAGACGGCATCAAACACGAAAACGGCCCCGCATCACTGCGGGGCCGTTCGAAACTTTGGGTGCGGGGACGCGCGCCAGCCGCTCGCTTGGCTTCAGTCTCCCCTTCCGGCAGGTCGCATAGGGCGGCCCTCGGCTCCACTCGCAAGAGTGGAAGCCGCCCGTGCCCCTCGTTCTCTTCGCCGGCCAGTCCAACGCCCTGGGCTTTGGCAACACCGGCCCCGCGCCCTACACGCCGACGTGGCGCGTCCAGATCTGGACCGGCTCGACGTTCAACTACATGGACCCCGGCGTGAACACCGGCACGGCCGCCAACCCCACGGCCTGGGGACCGGAGGTCGGCTTCGCGCGCGACTGGCTGGCGGCGAACCCAAGCGGCATTCTCTACCTGGGCAAGGTCGCCAAGGGCGAGACGGGCCTCCCGCCCTCGGCCGGGCTGGACTGGTCGCCGGCGTCTGAGGGCGAGATGTTCGACCGCGCGGAGGCCGTGGCGCGGGCCATGCGGG
>JANPKX010000273.1:0-2029 GCA_031426235.1 Alphaproteobacteria bacterium
GGCAAGACCGCCCAGATCGAATACACCCCCATGCCGCCGGCGATCCGCGACAAGTACCAGTACTTCACTGAGGCCCGGATGGAGCGCTTGCGCGCGGCGGGCTATGTGGCGCCGCTGACGTCGCTGGAGGCCGGGATCGGCGACTATGTGGGCCGTTTCCTGAGCCAGCCTGACCCCTATCGCTGACGTGACAGACGCGCCCACCCCGAAGCCGAAGCGCTGGGTGGTGACGGCGCTGCTTTCGGTACTGCTGTTTTGCGGCCTGAGCGTCTGGGTTTTCTGGGGCGACCTGGTCTCGACCGCGCTGGACCCGAAGGTGCCCTTCCAGACCTACGACCCGCCGCCGAAGCCGGATTACGCGCGGCAGGACGCCTGGTACCTGCGCCCCGCGCCGGGCGACCGCCGCGACGTAGACGTCTTCTTCATCGGGCCGACGACCTATGACGGCGGGCGCAACTGGAACGCCCGGATCGACCATCCCCGGGCCGTGCGACAGTTCCGCGAGGTGATGGCGCCCAACTACGTCGGTCCCTTTGTCGTCGTCGGTCGGGTGTTCGCGCCGCGCTATCGGCAGGCCAGCCTCTACAGCCTGACCACCCTCAGGGAAGACGCGCGCGAGGCGCGGCAGTTCGCCTATGGCGACGTTCAGGACGCATTCCGAGCCTACTTGGCCCGCGACAGCGGCGGGCGGGCGTTCGTGCTGGTGGGCGTCGAACAGGGCGGCACCCTGGCGCAGCGGCTGCTTCGCGAAGAGCTCGCTCGCGACCCTGGCCTGGAGAGCCGGCTGATCGCCGCCTACCTCATCGACACCGTTGTCCCTGCCGATGATCCGCCTGTCCTGCCCTGCGTGCAGCGCGACGAGGCCGGGTGCCTGGCGGCCTGGATCGAGGCGCCGGAGGGCCGCCCCGATGCGGCGCAGCGGCTGGTCGACCGCGCCCTGGTCTGGAACCCGCAGGGCGAGCTGGTCAACCTCAGCCCGCGGACGCCGCTGTGCTTCAACCCGATCCTGGGCGCCGTGACCCCGAAGACGGCGCCCGTCAGGCTGCATCTGGGGGCGGCGAACGCCACGGGGTTCGAGTGGGGCGCCCGCCCTGCGTTCATGGCGCGGCAGGTGTCGGCGCGGTGCGAGGGCGGCGTGCTGCGCGTCTCCCAGCCCCGGTCCAGTTCCCTCCGGCGCAAGGGGAGTTGGGCGGACCGCCGCAAGGCGCCCGGCTTCAACCTGTTCTACGCCGACCTTGAGGCCGACGCGAAGGCCCGGCTGGCGGCGTGGCGCGCCAGGTGACAAGCTCGCGGAAAGACACGTGGGAGGATCAAGGCCAATGACCAATCGCCAGATCGTGCTGGACCGGCTGCCGCAAGGCGACAAGCTGGCGCCGGAGCACTTCGCGCTGAACGTGGCCGAGCGACCCACGCCGGGGGCGGGCGAGGTGCTGTTGAAGACCCGCTACATTTCCCTGGATGCGGCCAACCGCGCCTGGATGCAGGGCGCGACCTATCGCGCGGCGTTGAGCGGCGGGCAGGTCATGGCCGGGGGCGGGCTCTCGGAGGTCGTGCAGTCCAACGTGAGCCACCTGACGCCGGGAGACCTGGTATTCGCCGACGCCGGCTGGCAGGAATATGCCGTTCTCCCTGGAAAACACCTGGCCAAGCTGCCGGACTTGAAGCCGGAGACCCACCTGCTCAGCGTCTACGGCATTGCCGGTCTGACGGCCTATTTCGGACTGCTGGAGTGCGGACAGCCCAAGCCGAGCGAGACTGTCGTGGTCTCAGCCGCCGCGGGATCGGTGGGCTCGATCGTCGGCCAGATCGCCAAGATCAAGGGATGCCGGGTGGTCGGTATCGCCGGCGGCGAGGCCAAGGGCCGGTGGCTGACCGAGGAATTGGGGTTCGACGCGGCGGTTGACTACAAGTCGCCGGAGTTCAAGCGGCAGCTGCGGGCCGCCGTACCGGACGGGATCGACGTCTATTTCGACAACACCGGCGGTGACGTGTTCGAGGCGTGCCTGTTCGCCATGAAGAACTTTGGCCG
>JANPKX010000274.1:0-6302 GCA_031426235.1 Alphaproteobacteria bacterium
ACGGGCCAGCGTCCGGCCAATCGTCGTGATGAGCCGTGCGATCTATGTAGCGACGGATTGTCGCTTAGGCCAGCGCCCGTGACAGGCGTACTTAATCGGCCTAAGGGAGCGGCCCTTTGGCAGCAGCGGCACCCTAGGCTCTTTTCGTGAAAAGTATCTGTATTTACTGCGGGTCCTCGCCCGGAACTGAGCCGGCTTATCTCGCGGCGGCCATCGATTGCGGCGCCGTGATCGCCCGCGCCGGCCTGACCCTCGTCTATGGTGGCGGCAGGGTTGGCCTGATGGGCGCCGTCGCGGATGCGGCGCGAGCCGCCGGCGGCCGCGTGATCGGGGTCATGCCCGAGCACCTCGTGAACCAAGAGATCGCCCACCGGGGCCTTACCGAGCTCAAGGTCGTGGCCTCCATGCATGAGCGCAAGCTGGTGATGGCGGAACTCTCGGATGGCTTCCTGTGCCTGCCTGGCGGACCGGGGACCTTCGAGGAAATCTTCGAGCAGTGGACGTGGGCTCTGCTGGGCATCCACGCCAAGCCCTGCGGCTTCGTCAATGTCGGCGGCTACTACGACCTGATGGCCGCGACGGTCCAGCAAATGGCTGACAAGGGGTTCCTGGCCCAGGGCTATGTGGACATGCTGGTCTATGCCGATACCACGGCCCAGGCGCTGGAGGCCTTCGCCGGCTATCGCCCGCCGGCCCCCAAGTGGAGCGGCGGTACGCCCGAGCGGGCCTAGGCTTCCAGCCGATAGACCTTCGTCGCCGTGCCGGAGAACAGGGCGGTCTTTTCGGCCTCGGACGCCCCTGCGGCGATGCGCTTGAAGGCATTCCACAGCACGGCGTACGAGCAGCTGCCCATGTCGACCGGGAAGTTGCTCTCGAACATGCAGCGTTCGGGACCGAAGGCCTCAATGCAGGTCTTGATATAGGGACCCCATTCGCGGGCCATCTGTTCGGACGGGGCGCGCGGCTCAGCCAGGAACGATGGAAAGTTGCAGAACGCCATGGCCAGGCCGCCCAGCTTGACCACCACGCGCGGGCTCTTCGCCAGCTCGCGGATGTTGTCGCGCCAGATGTCGAACCGCTCGGGCATCCGTCCCTCATAGCTGGCGCGGCCGATCGGCGTGCCGACGTGATCCAGGACGATCGTGGTGTCGGGGAACGCCCGGGCCAGATCGATGAGGTCGGGTAACTGCGGCTCCAGCAGCCAGGCATCGAAGCTCAGTCCCATGGGCGCCAGGTGCTTGAACCCGGTGCGGAACGTGGGGTCCCGATAGAGCCCGGCCTCGACCCGGTTGAGCGGACCCAGGACGTCCTTGTCCTCGTCGAACGAGGCCGAGTTGCGGATGCCGCGAAAGCGTCCTCCGCCCGCGACGATGTGAGCTTCCAGCACCGCCTTCACCGCGTCGCCCAGCAGGAGGTCGGCCTTGGAGACGATGCCAGCGCACGCGCGGAATGAACCGTAAAGGCCGCTGGCGCTCATGGCCGCGACCCCGTTGACGAACTCGGTTTCGCCTACTGGGCGCAGCGCCGCGGAGCCATCGGCCTTGTAGAAAGCGCCGCATTCCACGAACACGGTGGCGATCACGTTGTGGCCGCTTTCGGTGTCGGCCCGCAGTTCGTCCAAAAGGTACCGCCGCGCCGGCTTGATGGCCGTCATGAACGGGTGCGCGTCCACGTCCGGCGTCGCGTAGGTGCGGTTGTCCCACAAGTGGTGGTGGGGGTCGACGATCGGCAGTTCAGGCTCGAGGATGGTTTCCGTCACGGCGTCGCTCCCGGTCTTGTTCGTTGCGCCACGCTAGAGCAGGAAGCCGAGACACGGAAATGCCGTTCGCGGTGCTTAGAAGCGATAGGCGACGCCCAGTCGGATCGAACGGCCGGGCAGGGGAGCCACGTCCTTCAGGAACGAGGCATGTTCCCGCGCCTCCTGATCCGTCAGGTTGCGGCCGTCGAGGAACAGCTTCAGGCCCGGCTGGGCCTTGATGGGACGGATGACAAGCGAGGCATTGACCAGGGTGTAACCGTCGGTCGGTCGCTCGAACGCAGCGATGCGGGTCTGTTCGCCGGTGCGGCGCACCTCCAGCGTGCCGGTCCACCAGCCGCCCTCGAAGACGCCTCTCGCGGTCGCCGACCACGGTGGAATCCGCACGGCCGGTCCGGAGCCGGTGTCGCCGTGCACATAGTCGCCGGAGGCCTCGAGCGTCAGGCTCCGCTCGCCGTCGCGCCAAACGGTGCGGCCAACCTCGACCTCCGCGCCGTAAAACTCCGCCCCGCTTTCCAGGAAGCGGAAGACGTCGAAGCCGGACCCGGCGTCGATGGCGCCTGTCGGCTTGAGGTCGATGAAGTTGGCGTAGTCGACGTAGAAGCCGTGCAGGTCCACGGTCCAGCCGCTGCCGCTGTAGTGCACGGTGGCGTCCGCGGAGTACGAAACCTCCTTCGACAGCCGATTGTCGCCGATCTCAAATGCCGCGGTGGCCGGGTGGGCGCCCAGGGAGAACAGTTCCTCCTCAGTGGGCGCGCGGCTGGTCCGCGAGAGGGACAGGCCCAGGAAGACCCCTTCCCAAGGGCGCAGGAAGCCGCCGACCGAGGCCGAGAGGTTGGTGAAGCTGCGCTCGCCGCGCGCGCTGTCCAGGCTGCGTTGATCGATCCTGACGCCGCCTTCCAAGCCCCAGGCCTCCCGGTCAAGGCGTTGCAGGGCAAACGCTCCGGCCTCCTTGATCTTGGTTTTCGGGATCAAGGCCTCATCGCCGATCGCGTCGAAATCGCGGTGCAGGGCCTGGACGCCGACGGCGCCCTGCCAGCCCCCGCGGTTGGCCTGGACCAGTTCGATCCGGCCTTCCTCGCCCTTGGAGAGAAACGTCGTGCCGGGTTCGCGGTCCTCGAATTCGGTGTGCTTGTAATCCGCATACCCCGCGGCGAAACGAACCTTCTCGAAGGGCCGCAGGTCGATGTCGAAGCCACCGCGGGTGTCGATCCGGGTCTGCTTCAGGGCGATGTTGACGTCGGCTTCCGCAGGGCTGCCGTAGTCGCTCTCGGTCCGTTTGATCGCAAGGCCGCCCCACCCGGACGCACCGACATAGGACGCGCCCGCCCCGTAGGCGTCCAGGTTGGAATAGCTGTTGGCGACCTTGGCGTCCGCGCGAGAGGGACGGGGAAGGCCAAGGCTGGCGGCCAGTCCCCGCGACATCGGCGCGACCGGAACCTCGTAGTCGTCGCTTTGGCGATGGACGCCGTCGACGGTGAGGGTCCAGTGGTCGGCCAGACCCAGCGATGCCTCGCCGGAGACCAGGCGGCCGTCGTCCACGCTCGACCACGACCCCAACGCCCTCCCGTGCAGGCCGGCTTCGAACGCGGAAGGGATGCGCCCGTCGATGATGTTGACGATGCCGCCGATGGCCGAGCCGCCGTAGGCTAACGCAGAAGGTCCCCGCAGCACCTCGATCCGCTCCGCCTCCTGAGGATCAGTGGCGACTTGGTGGTCGGGCGACAGCCCGGAGGCGTCGATCTGGCCGACGCCGTTGGTCAAGACCTGCACGCGGGGTCCCGAAAGTCCGCGGATCACGGGGCGGCTGGCGCCCGGCCCGAAGAAGGACGAGCGCACCCCGGGCAGGTGGGCCAGAACGTCGCCGAGACCCGCGGACGGCGCCAGGTCCAGCGCTTCGCGCTTGACGACATTGACGCTGGTCGTGGTGCTGTCGAGCGAGACCACGTAAGGCGCGGCGGTGACCACGACCTCGGCGAGATCCTTGCCGGCGCCATCGCCCTCGGCGGCAAGCGCCGGCGCCCAGCTGAGCGACAGAAAGCCGGCGGCGGCGAAGAGGGCGGTACGCGACATCGATGGCCTCGGCGGAGATGGGCTTGCAAAGGGCACTTACTGTTATGAAATAACATAACGGAGCGTCAAGTGGCGTTGCCGTTGAAACCGGATCGGAGTTAGCTGACGCCATGAGCGGCGATTGCCACCATCATGCTGAACACGATCACCAGGGGCTGGGCGAGGGCGCGCTTGGGCGCGCGCTGGACGCCGCGCAGGCCCATTGCGCGGCGATCCAGGAGCGGCTGACGCCGCCCCGCCGCCGCGTGCTGCAACTGCTGTTGGCGGCTGATGCGCCGCGCAAGGCCTATGATCTGATCGCGGCCTATGGCGATCAAGGCGAGCCCGCCAAGCCGCCGACGGTCTATCGCGCGCTGGAGTTCCTAGAGCGGCTGGGATTCGCCCATCGGATCGAGAGCCTGAACGCCTACGTCCCCTGCCGCATTCCGGGCGCCCACGTGGCGGCCTTTCTGATCTGCGACTGCTGTGGAGAAGCCGCCGAGTTCGAACCGGACTTCGGGCCGGAACTGGCCGCCGCCACGGCCGCAGGCTACGCCCTGCGCGCGGTCACCCTGGAAGCCCGCGGGCTTTGCGCGGGCTGCCAGGGCGCCTGAGTCCGAGACGCCTCCGCGTCACCAGAAGAGGTTGCGCACCACCTGCACGATGCGGCCGTTGAACTGATCAACCAGCAAGGCGTCGTCGCCCGCCCGCACCCAATCGAGCCCGGGGGGCGGCAGCGGGAGGTTGAACCGCCAGGGGTCCAGGATGGCGTAGCTGGGCCCGTACCAGCCCCTCGGCAGCAGGTCGCCGAAGCCCCATGACCGCGAATAGTAGCCATAGGGCGGTCGCCAGGCGTAGCGGTAGCGGCTGGGGCTCACATAGATGTTCGCGTACCGTCCGCGTTCCCAGCGCGGGTAGCGGTCATAGCGGCGGTCGGACCAGCGATCGTCACGGCGATGATTGTCCCAACGCCCGTCATGCCAACGCCCATCGTCTCGGCGGCGATCGTCCCAGCGACGATCTTCGCCGCCGCGTCCATCCCAGCGGCGGTCGTCTCCGCGGCGGCCGTCCCAGCGACCCTCGCCGTCGCGCCGGTCCCGCCCGCCGCCGGCGCCCCGTTCGCCCTCGCGCCGTTCGTCACCGCGGACCTGGTCTCCCCGGTCCGGCCTGCCGCCGTCGCCGCGCCACCGCGCGCCGCGGTCCTGCGCGGCGGGGGTCTCCACCCCCACGGGCGGCGCGACAGGCGTAGCGGGCTCGCGATCCCGGGGCGCCTCGCGGATCACATTTCGACCCGGCCGCTCGCTGGTCCAGTCGCGCTGGGGTCGCTGGGAAGGACGCGCCCCACTGTCGTCGTCGCGCTCGACGCGGTCGACCCGGTCGCGGGTCTCTTCAGGCTGTGCCTGCGCCGCCGTGGCGCCGGCCAGGAGCACGACAGCCAGGGCCGTCATCGCCATCTTCATCGTCGTTGTCCTTCAGGGCGGAAAGCCCGGTGTGCGTCCCCTACAGCCCAGTTGCGCGCACCTTGGCTGAACGTCGCTTGAACAGCTCCGCGCTTCGCGCGAAATCAACCCGGCATGGAGCGAGCCGAGTGACTGCGATCCCCAATGACGTGCTGACGTTCTGGCGCAATGCCGGCCCCAAGAAGTGGTTCGTCAAGGACGCCCGCTTCGACGACGCCATCCGGCTCAAGTTCGAGCCCGTCCACCACCGCGCCGCGCAGGGCGAGTACGACACCTGGGCGATGACGCCCGACGGCGCCCTGGCGCTGGTGATCCTGCTGGACCAGTTTCCGCGCAACCTCTACCGCGGCTCGGCCCACAGCTACGCAACCGATCCAAAGGCGCGCGTGGTGGCTCGCGCCGCCGCCGACAAGCGATGGCACCGCGTCGTCGAGCCGGATCTGGTGAAGTTCCTGCTGCTGCCGTTCGAGCACTCCGAGGATCTGGCCGACCTGGACCGCGGCCTGGCGCTGGCCCAGGAGGTGGGCGACCCCGACATCGTCAAATGGATGACCGTCCACCGCGAGATCATCGTCCGGTTCGGCCGCTACCCGCACCGCAACGCCGCCCTGGGCCGCGAGAGCACCGTCGACGAGCTGGCGTTCATGGAGGGGGGCGGGTTCAGCGGGTAGGGCGCCCTACCCCCAGGATGTCATCCCGGTTTTCGCGGCACGCGAAAGACCGGGACCCATCCTTAGATGGATCGGCGACACCCTCCATCGCGTTGGGCAACCACGGCCGGGGGATGGGTCCCGGTCTTGGGCTTCGCCCAAACCGGGATGACAAGGCGGGGTCGCTGGAATGCATCCACAGCCCGTCGCTGCTTGAGCCTCGCACGGTGTTTTCAGCTCCGACGAATCACTCGCGAATCACCCCTGCATGAACGCGCCCGTCTCCATCGCCAGCCGTTACCAGGCTCCCGCCGATCATCCCGAGCGGCAGTATCTCGACCTTCTGGCCGATGTGCTGGCCAATGGCGTGCAGCGCGGCGATCG
>JANPKX010000275.1:0-7605 GCA_031426235.1 Alphaproteobacteria bacterium
CCAGGGCGGTTCATCAACACGACCTAGAGGACGGGGTGTTCCGCACCCCGACGTGAAATGCCCAAACTGAAGACCAAGTCCGGCGTGAAGAAGCGCTTCCGGCTAACGGCGACTGGCAAGATCAAGGCTGGCGTCGCAGGCAAGCGCCACCGGCTGATCAGCCACAACGCCAAGTACATCCGTCAGAACCGCGGCACCAAGGTGATGAGCGACGCTGATACCAAGATCATCAAGCTCTGGCTCCCGTACGGCCTCTAGGAGAATCTGACCAATGGCACGCGTAAAGAGGGGCGTCACCGCCCACGCAAAGCACAAGAAGGTTCTCGAGCAGGCCAAGGGCTTCTACGGGCGCCGCAAGAACACCATTCGCACCGCCAAGGCGGCCGTGGACAAGGCCGGACAGTACGCCTACCGCGACCGCAAGGTCCGCAAGCGCATGTTCCGCTCGCTGTGGATCCAGCGGATCAACGCCGCGGCGCGGGAGGAAGGCTTCACCTACTCGCAGTTTATTCACGGCCTTGACCAGGCCGGGATCGAAATGGACCGCAAGGTCCTCGCCGACATCGCCGGCGCCGATCCGACCGCGTTCAAGGCCATCGCCGACAAGGTTCGCGCCGCGCTGGCTTAAGCCCTGGGATCGTCTCGATCCTGCAGCTTTCAGAAGCCCTCTGGCGGAACCGCCGGAGGGCTTTTTCGTGGCCCTCTTCACCCCGTGAAGCTAGGACACCGATCCCATGACTGATTTGACCACACTGCAAGCCGACCTCTCCGCCCGTGTCGCCGCCGCCGCCGATCTGGGCGCGCTGGAAACCCTCCGCGTCGAGGCGCTCGGCAAGACCGGCTCGATCTCGGAACTGCTCAAGACGCTGGGCCGTATGACGGCCGAAGAGCGGCGCGAGCAGGGGCCTAAGATCAACGGGCTGCGCGACGCCGTGGCCATCGCCATCGCCGAGCGGAAGTCAGCGCTGGAGACCGCCGCCCTCGACGCCAAGCTGGCGGGCGAGCGCGTCGACCTGTCCCTGCCGCCGCCTCCGGAGCGCCGCGGCCGGGTGCATCCGACCATGCAGGTGCTGGACGAGATGATCGCCGTTTTCGCAGACCTGGGCTTCGCCCTGGCGGAGGGTCCGGACATCGAAGACGACTTCCACAACTTCACGGCCCTGAACTTCCCGCCCAAGCATCCCGCGCGGGAGATGCACGACACCTTCTGGCTGCCCGAGGACGAAAAGGGCGAGCGCAAGGTCCTGCGCACCCACACCAGCCCGGTGCAGGTGCGGGTCATGCAGCAAGGCCAGAACCGCTCGCTGCCCGGCTGGATCGCGCAGGGTCAGACCCCGCCGATCCGCGTGATCGTGCCCGGCCGCACCTACCGCTCCGACAGCGACGCCACCCACACGCCGATGTTCCACCAGCTGGAAGGGCTGGTGATCGACCGGGGCATCCACATGGGGCACCTGAAGTGGACGCTGGACCAGTTCATCGCCCGCTACTTCGAGACGCCAGAGGTCGAGACCCGCTTCCGCCCGCACCACTTCCCGTTCACCGAACCCAGCGCCGAGATGGACGTGAAGTGCGACCGCTCGGGCAAGGATGTGAAGATCGGCCAGGGCGACGACTGGATGGAGATCGTCGGCTGCGGGATGGTGCATCCCAACGTGCTGAAGAACTGCGGCCTGGATCCCGACGAGTGGCAGGGCTTCGCGTTCGGCTTCGGCGTCGACCGGCTGGGGATGCTGAAGTACGGCATGCCGGACCTGCGCGACATGTTCGCCGCCGACGTCCGCTGGCTGGAGCACTTCGGCTTCTCGGCCTTCCAGGCGCCGAACCCGGCGACGGGGCTGAGCTGATGACGCCTGCCCTGAACTGGCGGTCGCTGGAGAGCTTTGCCTTCGGCGACAGCCCCGAGATGGCCGACAGGTTGCTGGCCTTCGTGCTTGCAGGCGCCAAGACGGCGACGTGCTGGTCGGTCCGTGACGGTCAGCAGACCGAGGTGGGCAAGCACATGGTGGTGAAGGATGGCGCGCGCCGACCCCGCGCGGTTCTCGAGACCGTCTCGCTGGAACAGGTTCGCTTCGACGAGGTCACCTGGGACTTCGCTCACAACGAGGGTGAGGGCGACGAGAGCCTGGAAGATTGGCGCGCGGGCCACCAGGCCTACTTCGAGCGGAACGGTGGGTTCGCGCCGGACATGATGCTGTGGTGCGAGCGCTTCCGGCTGGTCGAGATTATCGGCGAGGGCGACGCGTGATCCTCGCTGCACAGTTGCTCCCCCGTTTGGGGCGCTCCGGCGAAGCCGGTGAGGGGGCTTCATCCACCGTCTCGGTGGAAACCCCCTCCACCACTTCGTGGTCCCCCTCCCCCTGCGGGGGAGGAACTGGAGTCGTCTTATGAAGTTCACCCTCTCCTGGCTGAAAGAGCACCTGGAGACCGACGCCTCGGTCGATCAGGTCGTCGCCGCCATGACCATGGCCGGGCTCGAGGTCGAGCATGTCGAGGACCCCGACGCCAAGCTGGCGGCCTTCACGGTGGCGAAGATTGTCGAGGCCACCCAGCACCCGAACGCCGACAAGCTGCGCGTCTGCCAGGTCGAGACCAGGGACGGGCGGCTGGAGATCGTCTGCGGCGCGCCGAATGCCCGCGCGGGGCTGACCACGATTTACGCCCCCATCGGCGCCTATGTACCCGGTTCCGGGGTGACCCTGGAGGCGCGGCCCGTGCGCGGTGTGGTCTCGAACGGCATGCTCTGCTCCGGCCGCGAGCTGGAAGTCGCCGATGACGCGGACGGCATCGTCGAGTTGCCGGACACCCTGCCGGTCGGCGCCAGCGCGGTCGAGGCCTTCGGCCTGGAAGCGGCGATCGACTTCGAGGTGACGCCCAATCGGCCGGACTGGCTGGGCGTGCGCGGCATCGCCCGCGACCTCGCGGCGGCGGGGTTGGGGACGCTGAAGCCGGACCCGGTTGCGCAGGCCTCAGGGGCCTTCCCCTGCCCCATCGCGATCAAGGTCGACGGCGAAGCCTGCCACGTCTTTGCCGGCCGCCTGATCCGCGGCGTCAAGAACGGCCCCTCCCCGGCGTGGCTGCAACAGAAGCTGACCAGCGTGGGCCTGCGCCCCATCAACGCCCTGGTCGATGTCACCAACCTGATCTCCTACGACCGCTGCCGCCCGCTGCATGTCTATGACGCCGCCAAGCTGACCGGGGGTTTCATCGAGGCGCGGCTGGGCCGGGAGGGCGAGCAAATCGAGGCCCTGGACGGCGACACCTATGCCGTCACACCCGACATCTGCGTCATCGCCGACGCCTCCGGCGCGATCGGCCTCGGCGGCGTCATGGGCGGGGAGTCGACCAAGGTGCTGGACGATACCACCGACGTCTTCGTCGAGAGCGCGTGGTTCGACCCGATCCGCACGGCCCAGACCGGCCGGACGCTCGGGATCAACTCGGACGCCCAGTACCGGTTCGCGCGCGGGGTCGATCCGGAGTCGTGTGCCTGGGGCGTGGAACAGGCCACCGCCCTGATCCTGGAGCTTTGCGGCGGCGAGCCGTCAGACCTGACCCTGGCAGGCCAGCCGCCCGCCCCGCCCGCCGCCATCGCCTTCGACCGCGCCTATGTGAAGACCCTGTCCGGCCTCGACGTAGGGCCGGCCCGGATCGACGAGATCCTGGGCAGACTCGGCTTCCGGGTGGACGGCGCAACGGTCACTCCGCCCTCGTGGCGCCGTGACGTGGGCGGCAAGGCGGACCTCGTGGAAGAGGTCGCCCGGATCGAAGGCTTCGACGCCCTCCCCGCCGAGCCTCTGCCGCCGATGGCGCGGCCGCCCGGCGGCGTGCTGACCGTGCGCCAGCGCCGCATGCGGGATGCCCGCCGCTGCATGGCCGCCCGCGGCTATGCCGAGGCGGTGACGTGGAGCTTCATGCGCCGGGACTGGGCCGGATTGTTCGGCGGCGGTCAGCCGAACCTGGTGCTGAGCAACCCTATCGCCTCCGACCTCGACACCATGCGCCCCACGGCGCTGGCCAACCTGATCGACGCCGCGGCGCGCAATGCCCGCAAGGGCTTCGCCGACGCCGTGCTGTTTGAGGTGGGGCCGAACTTCCGGGGCGACGAGCCCGGCGACCAGTGGACTGCGGTCACCGCCGTGCTGGCGCCGCATCCGCCCAAGTCGTGGACGAAGCCCACGGTCGACCCGCTGTTCGAACTCAAGGCCGACCTGCTGGCGCTGTTGGACGAGATCGGCGCGCCGGGCCTGCAGGTAGTCCAGGGCGCGAACTCCGACTGGTGGCATCCCGGTCGTTCGGCCCGACTTCAACAAGGCCCGAAGGTCGTGGTCGCCGAGTTCGGCGAGTTGCACCCGCGCATCCTGAAGACCCTCGACGCGGACGGGCCGATGCTGGCCTTCGAACTGAACCTGGACGCTGTCCCCGAACCCAAGCGGCGCGGCGTGAAGACCAAGGCCGCCTTGGATCTCTCATCGCTGATGCCTCTGACCCGCGACTACGCCTTCCTGGTGAAGGACGACACGCCCGCGGGCGACCTGATCCGGCCCATCCTGGGCGCCGACAAGGTCCTGATCGCCGAGGCCCGCGTGTTCGACGTTTACACCGGGACCGGCGTGCCGGTGGGCATGAAGTCGGTCGCGGTCGAGGTGGTCGTGCAGCCGCGCGAGAAGACGCTCACGGACGCCGAGATCGAGACGCTGTCCGGCCGCATCGTTGCGGCGGCTGAGAAGGCGGTGGGCGCCAAGCTGCGGGGTTGAAAGGTAGGCGGGCGCTGCGCCAGAGGCTAACTCTGTCGCATGGCCCAGCTTCCGCTCGATCGTCCCATAGTCCGCAAGCCGGCGCTGGAGCGCCACCTGGAATTGGGGCTGTTCCGCTCCCGGTGGTTGATGGCGCCCTTCTACCTCGGCCTGGTGGTCGCCCTGGCCGGCCTGCTGCTGGTGTTCGTCATGGAGGCCTGGCGCGAGCTCAGCCACCTGACGTCCATGTCGCCGGAGGAAGCGATTCTCATGGCGCTGACGCTGATCGACCTGTCGCTGGCCGGTAACCTGCTGCTGATCGTGATCTTCTCCGGCTACGAGAACTTCGTCTCCAAGATCGACACCGGCGATAACGAAGATCGGCCCGGCTGGATGGGCACGGTGGATTTCTCCGGGCTGAAGATGAAGCTGATCGCCTCGATCGCCGCGATCAGCGCCATCGCCCTGCTCAAGGCGTTCATGCAGTTGGCGGAAGGCGAGGACATCTCGGACCGGCATCTGGCGTGGCTGGTAGGCATCCACTTCACCTTCGTGATCTCCGGCGTGATGCTGGCCCTGATGGACTGGCTCTCGGCCAAGACCACCAAGCCCTGAGGCGGTCACGCGGCATGGAAATCAACGGCGTCGCCCACACCTTCATCACGGCCGGGGACTTCGAGGCGTCGGTCGCCTTCTATCGCAAGCTGCTGCCGTTCATGGGCCTGCGGGAGGTCGCCGACAGCGCGGACACCTACTATTGCGTCGGCGGGCGGACGGGCTTCGGCATCCGCCGGGCCGATCCAGCGCACGGGGACGCGAGCTACGTCCAGTTCCGGGTGGGCAGCCTGCACCACCAGTGCTGGCGGGTTCGGGACCGGGCCGACATCGACGAGGCCTATGCGTTCCTGGTCTCCATCGGCGCCACAATCGTTCACCCGCCCCGGGACGAGCCCTGGGCGCCGGGCTACTACTCCGTGCTGTTCGAGGACCCCGATGGCGTGCGCCTGGAGCTGAACCATGTGCCTGGGCGTGGCCTGTTCGACACGCCGACAGGACGGGTGGGGGCGAGCCTGGACGATCGCTGAGACGCCCCTCCACCGCCTTCGGCGGGGACCACGCGCAGCGTGGTGGAGGGGCCTCAGCCTAGAACGGCCAGCGGTTCCGCTTCCGGGTGTAGCTCAGATAGCCGACGTTGGCGCCCAGCCTGAGGCCCACGCCGGCGCGGATCGGGGCCAGGGTGACGCCGTCGGCGCGCTGGTAGTTCACCCCCAGGCCGCCGATCAGATAGGCCGTACCCTCGACGCCGGGGAACCGCTGGAAGATCGTCTCGGGAACCTGAAGGTTATAGCAGAGGGTGAAGACCCGGCTGGCGTTGCCGCCGAAGTCCCAGCCGGCCGAGGGGCCCTGCCAGAACACCTCCATCGGCTGTTTGTCCTTCATGTAGAGCAGGCCGCGACCGTAGCGGGCGCCGATTACGAAGGAGCCGGAGCCCTCTTCGCCGGCGATGTAGGCGGTCGGCTTGCCCTCCCTGGCGAAGAGCCGCTCGATGGCCGCGCCGGCCGATTCGGCCGTGACGCCCAGAAAGTCGGAGACGTTGGTGACGATCTCGTCGCGCTCATAGGGCTTGGCGGGCTCGCCTGTCGGGCCGGACGTGGGCATCGGATCGCCGGCCTGCTGCGCGCGGACCAGGGTGGGGGCCGCCAGGGTGACCAGCCCGGAGGCGATGAGTGTCCGTCGGTCCATAGGCGCTATCGCCTCCCGTCGCATTGAATCAAGCCACCCAGCCCCCTGTGGATGCCAACGATCGGATTAACGGGCGATTAACCACGTCGGTCCGCGTGACGCCGCCGCCTTTGTTGCGCCGCGAGATGTGCTAGACGGGCGCGCAAGATGACCACGCCTCTTGACCACATCCGCAACTTCTCGATCGTCGCGCACATCGACCACGGCAAGTCCACGCTCTCCGACCGCCTGATTCAGGAGACCGGCGCGCTGACCCAGCGCGAGATGACCGAGCAGGTGCTGGACAACATGGAGATCGAGCGCGAGCGCGGGATCACCATCAAGGCCCAGACCGTTCGGCTGGAATACAAGGCCGACGACGGTGAGACCTACATCCTCAACCTGATGGACACGCCCGGCCACGTGGACTTCGCCTACGAGGTCTCGCGCAGCCTGGCGGCCTGCGAAGGCTCGATCCTGGTGGTGGACGCCAGCCAGGGCGTCGAGGCCCAGACCCTGGCCAACGTCTACCAGGCCATCGACAACAATCACGAGATCGTGCCGGTCCTGAACAAGATCGACCTCCCGGCCGCCGAGCCCGAACGGGTACGCCAGCAGATCGAGGACGTGATCGGGCTGGATGCTTCCGATGCCGTGCTGTGCTCGGCCAAGTCGGGGATCGGCATCCACGACGTGCTCGAGGCCGTCGTCAAGCGCCTGCCCCCGCCCAAGGGCGATCGCGACGCGCCGCTGAAGGCGCTGCTGGTCGACGCCTGGTACGACCCCTACCTCGGCGTCGTCGTGCTGGTGCGTGTCATCGACGGCGTCCTGCGCGCGGGTCAGCGCATCCGCATGATGCAGCAGGGTTCGACCCACCTGATCGACAAGATCGGCTATTTCCGGCCCAAGCGGACCGAGGTGGACGAATTGGGGCCGGGCGAAATCGGCTTCATCACCGCCCAGATCAAGGAGGTCGCCCACGCCGCCGTCGGCGACACCCTGACCGACGAGCGCAAGCCCGCCGCCCAGGCCCTGCCCGGCTTCCGCGAGGTTCAGTCGGTGGTGTTCTGCGGCCTGTTCCCCGTAGACGCCGCCAAGTTCGAGGACCTGCGCGCCGCCATCGGGCGTCTGCGGCTGAACGACGCCA
>JANPKX010000276.1:0-2848 GCA_031426235.1 Alphaproteobacteria bacterium
CGGGCCTTGGAGCGGCTGAGTTTGCCCGACGAGGTCTGGGGCAGGGCGTGAGCGCCCACCAACTCCACTCGGGCCTCGACGCCATGCCGGGCGCGGAGCAGGGCGGCCACATCCTCACTGAGGATCCGTCGGACTTCGGGATCGCTGCTGCGGGCCTGAACCAGCACGACCAGCGACTCGGCCGCGTCGTCGTCGATCGAGAAGGCGGCGACGTCGCCGCTGCGCAGGCGCTCGATCTCGGACTCCGCGGACCACTCGAGGTCTTGCGGCCAAACGTTCCGGCCATTCAACAAGATCAGGTCCTTGGCACGCCCGGTAGGGACGATTTGCTCGTCTGTCAGGTAGCCAAGATCGCCGGTGTCCAACCAGCCGTCGGGCGACAGCACCCGGGCGCTGGCTTCCGGTTCGCCAAAATAGCCGCGCATCAGGCTGGGTCCGCGCACGAACACGCGGCCGACCCGGCGCTCGGGCAGCACCGCGCCGGTCTCGTCGCGAACCTCCAGTTCATGACCTTCCAGGATTGCGCCGCAGCGGACAAACGGGCGCGTACGGGCGCCTCCGCCCGATACGACATGGCCGTCGCGCTCCAGCCGGTCGACGTCGACGGTGTCGAACTTCAGACCCTGCCCCAGGGGTGCGAAGGTCAGCGCCAGGGTCGCCTCCGCCATGCCGTAGCTGGGCACCAGCGCCTTGGCGGAGAAGCCGGCGCTGGCGTACCGCTCGGCGAAGCTGAGCAGCGGGCCGGGACGCACCATATCGCCGCCGCAGCCAGCAATCCGCCAGGACGAAAGGTCGAGGCCCTCGCGGCTGCCGTCACCCCGCCGCGCGCAGAGCTCGTAGCCAAACGTCGGGCTGTAGGAGATCGTGGCCCGGTTCTTCGAGATCAGATCAAGCCATAGCAGCGGGCGACGCACAAAGGCGCCGGTTGGCATCAGGTCGATGCTCATCTGTACCGACATCGGGCTCATCATGAAGCCCACCAGGCCCATGTCGTGATAGAGCGGCAGCCAGGACAGCGCGCGATCATGCGGCGTGACCTTGAGCCCATGTTTGGTGGTTGCCAGGGCGTTCGCCATCAGGGCGCGGTGCGTGCACAGCACGCCGGTGGGGTTGCGGGTGCTGCCTGACGAGAACTGGACGTAGCAGGGGTCATCGGGCTCCGGCTCGGGCAGGTCGGCAGAGCCGGCCTGAGGCAGAGCCGAGACCGTCATGACGCGTGCCGTACCCGCGAGGTCGGCCGACTCCTGGAGCCAGGGCAGCAGGCTCTCGGGCCCGAACACCGCGGACGCCTTCGCCGACGCCAGCATGCGTCCGATCTGTTCGACATAGGCCTCGCGTCCGCCCAGGGGCGCGGGTAGGGGCAGGGGCGCGGGCGTCAGCCGCGCATACTGGCAGGCGAAGAAGGCGGTCACGAAGTCCAGATCGGTGTCTGCCACGAGACCGACATTGTCGTGGGGCTTTAGGCCCAGCGCCAGCAACTGGGCCGCCATGGCCCGCGCCCGGGCGCGCAGCTCGCCGTAGGGTACGGCGGAGACCAGCTCGCCGCGAAGTCCATAGAGATTTATGCCCGTGGGCCCACCGGCGGCGAGATCCAGCGCCGCGGTCAGGGTCGTGAAGCCGTCCAGGTGAAACGGACGGTCGGGAGCGGTCGGAGTGGGTGTCAAACGTCGCCTTCCAGATTGGGCGGGGATCTGGGCGTGGCCGGCGCCTCTCCCCGCTTCCCGTTCTCTCTCAGGATGAAACAGAGCATGCCAAGGGCAAGCGCGCAGGCCGCAGCGGCCAGACCTGCGCCCGCGCCTATAAGGCCGAACCGCGTCACGAGCAAAGGCAAGATGCCGAGGAACAGGGCGCCGACCACGAGGCGCACCCGCACGGCCAGCCCCGGCTTGCCGAGGGAAATCAGCATCGGTTCGAGCGGCAGGGCCAGGACGCCGATCACCGCGGCGCCAACCTGCCAGGTCATGACCGTGGCGGCCGGCGCGAAGCCCGGACCCATGACAGCCGCCAGCAGCGGCGGGCCGGCGAAGGCGCTGATGCTCAGCAGCACCACTCCCAGGCACCCACCCAGCAGGCCGACCTGCGTCGCCAGCCGCCACATCGCGCCGTGCCGCTGTTCGGCGCGGAGGCGGGCCAGCTCGGGATAGAGCGCCGGCACCATCAGCTTGGCGGGCTTGGCGATCGCATCGGCGACCTGCCGCCCGACTCGCCAGAACGCGGCGGGCGTCGGGCCGACCAGGGCCCCGACGACCAGGGTTGCGGCGTGAGTGAAGGCGACCTCCAGCGTGGTGGTGAGGTTCGTGTTCCAGGCAAAGCGCCAGACGCCGGGCATCCCCTCGCTCAGCTTCCCGCGCCATGAAAAGCCGGCGAGCAGCTTGCGACGACGCAGCTCGCCGAGCGCCGATCCGGCCAGGTAGAACCAACTTCCGACCGTGCCGAACGCAAAGGCGAGCAGGAAGCCGGTAAGGGTCGGCATGAACACGAAGGCCATGCCGCTGCCGACCATGCGCAGGAACGCGATGAGGGCCGCCTGCCGCGCCATGACGTCGAACCGGTCGAAGAGCCGCAGCAGGCCAACCGGCGTCGCCGACACCATGAAGGCGATGGTCAGCATGAACACCGCCGCCGCCGGCGCCTCGGCCACGGTCCAGCCAAGGTGGCCCGCGAAGAGGATCGAACCGGCGATGCCGACGGCAATGCCCAGCACCGTGCTGGCCAGGTCGAGCACGACGGTCAGCCTCAGCACCCGCTGCAGGCCGTCGACGTCACCCCGATCCAGGGGCCCGGTCCCATAGTGGATCATGGTCTGCCACGACTGGAACTTGACCACGTCGCCGAGGAACTGGGCGAA
>JANPKX010000277.1:0-2852 GCA_031426235.1 Alphaproteobacteria bacterium
CGAACTGCAGGCCAAGGACGACTGGGACGCGACGGGCGCGATCCTGGCCGATGCGGCGAAGCGGCTTGAGGCAGCCGGCGCCGAGGCGATCCTGATCTGCGCCAACACCATGCACCTGAATGCGCCGCAAGTGGCCGCGGCGGTGACGATCCCGGTGATCCACATCGCTGATGCAACCGCCGCGGCGCTCAAGGCCCGGGCCGCCTCACGGCCCCTGCTGCTGGCGACCCGGTTCACGATGGAAAAGGCGTTCTACCGCGACCGGCTCGCCGCACTGGGGATATCCTGCCTGACCCCGAATGAGCGAGACCGCGAACGACTTCACGCCATCATCTACGACGAGCTCTGCCAGGGCGTGGTGCTGGCCGCCTCGCGCGCCCTCGTCACGGACATGATCGCAAGGGGGCAGGCGGCCGGGTGCGACAGCCTGATCTTCGGCTGCACCGAGATCGGCCTGCTGCTGGACGTCGACATCATGCCTCTGCCGACCGTTGACTCCGCCCTGGCCCACGCCGAGGCGGGGGTAGATTTCGCGCTCGCCGCCTCGGGCTGAGCCCATGGAGTTCGAGGACGACGCCTTCGTACTTTCGGCCAGGGCCCACGGCGAGACCGGCGCCATCGTCGACCTGCTGACCGCAGAGCATGGCCGCTACGCCGCGCACGTCGCAGGCGGCGCTTCGCGCCGGATCCGCCCATTCCTGCAGGCCGGCGCGCGCGGGCGCGTCCGCTACCGGGCCCGCATCGCCGAGCAGTTGGGCTCCGTGACGCTTGAACCGGTGGGGGAGGGGCCGTCGGCGCTGTTCGATGATCCATTGGCGCTGGCCGGCATCGCAGCCGCCGCGGCCGTCGCCGCCGGAGCTCTGCCTGAGCGGGAGCCGCACCCCGGGGCGTTCCTGGCCTTCGAGGCCCTAAGCGCCGCCTTCGCCCATCCGGAGATCTGGCCGGCTGTCTTCGTTCGTTTCGAGGCCGGCCTGCTGCAGGATCTGGGGTTTGGGCTCGACCTCAGCAAATGTGCGGCGACCGGGGTCACTGACGACCTGATCTATGTCAGTCCGCGCACCGGACGAGCGGTAAGCGCCGCGGCGGGCGAGGCCTACAAGGACCGCCTGCTGGCCCTGCCGGGGTTCATGCTGTCGGCCCAGTCGCGCCTGACGCCCGGAGATATCGGGGCCGGGCTGGAGTTGACCGGCCACTTCCTCGAAGCCTTCGTCTTCAACGCCAGCAATCGCCCGCTGCCGCCGGCGCGCGTCTGGCTGATCGAGCGCCTGCGGGAGGCGGGACGGTGGTGACCCGCGGCCGCGTCGTCACATCGCGAACATGTCGATCTGATCGCCCTGTTGCGAGGGGAGCCGGAAGCCGCTGACATCGGCTGCCGACCAGCCTGTATCCAGCCCGTAGCGCCGACGCGCCGCGTCGAAACGGGTCTTCAGGAGGTCGGCATAGGCGCCCGTGCCCTGCATGCGCTGGCCCCACTGGGCGTCATAGTCCTTGCCGCCGCGCATCTGGCGGACCAGCGACATCACCCGCCGCGCCCGGTCTGGATGATCGGTGTCCAGCCATTCCTGGAACAGGTCCTTGATCTCCAGCGGCAGCCGCAGGGCCACATAGCCCGCGTTCTTGGCTCCGGCCTCGGCGGCCCGCTCCAGCACCGCCTCGAGCTCGTGGTCGTTGAGGCCGGGGATGGCCGGTGCGAACATCACCATAACCGGCACCCCGACGGCGCTGAGCTGTCGGACGGCCTCCAGTCGCTTCTCCGGGGTCGCGGCGCGCGGCTCCATCGAGCGAGCCAGGCGCCGGTCGAGGGTGGTGATCGAGATCGCCACGCGCACCAGGTTGCTCCGTCCCCCTTCCGCCAGCAGATCCAGGTCTCGCAGGACCAGAGCCGACTTGGTGATGACGGAATAGGGATGGCGGAACCGGTTCAGCACCTCGATCAGCCCCCGCGTGATGCGCAGCTTGCGCTCCTGCGGCTGGTAGGGGTCGGTGTTGCCGCCGATGTGGATCCGCTCAGGCTTGTATCGCGTGCGCCGCAACTCGGCCTCCAGCAGCCTGGCCGCGTCGGGCTTGAAAAACAGCTTGGTCTCAAAATCCAGACCGGGCGACAGGCCCATGTAGGCGTGGGCCGGCCGGGCGTAGCAGTAGATGCAGCCGTGCTCGCAGCCCCGGTAGGGATTTATCGAGGCGTTGAAGCCGATGTCCGGGCTGTCGTTGCGGGAGATGATGACCCTGGCGGCCTCTGGGCTGACGGTTATTCTAAGCTGGTGAGGTTCAGGATCGTCGGGAGTCCAGCCGTCGTCGAACGTCTCGCGCGCCTCCGCCTCGTAGCGGCCGGAAGCATTGGACCGCGCACCGCGACCACGAGCTTGTTGGGGTGATGCCGACATCAGCGAGATATGGCGCAAGGACGGAAACAAAACAAGAACAATATGCGCTTGACCGGTTCGGGGGCGGTGCTGGTCTTCAGCCAAGCCATCTCGCCGTTGACGCTCTGCGCCAAACCACGGCTTCTCACTCCATGCTCACCGTGATCCTCGACGCCCGCACACACGCCGAGCGGCTGCCCGCGATCCTGGCCCAGCTCACGGCGGGGGCAGTGGATGGGCTGGTGCGCCAGGTGCTGATCGTGGCGGATGGCTCGGCGCCCGACATCGCGGCGCTGTGCGAGGAGACCGGGGCCGAGGCGCATGCCGCCGTCAGCGCCGCCGCGCTCGCTGCGCGGGCGGAGTGGACCCTCGTGCTGCCGGCCGACTTCCGGCTCCGGGACGGGTGGATCGGGGCGCTGCGGGGCCATCTCGAACGCGGGCAGGGGGCCGCGGTGACGCCAGGCTGGTCGGAACGCGGCCTCTTCGCGC
>JANPKX010000278.1:0-4020 GCA_031426235.1 Alphaproteobacteria bacterium
ACGAGGACCCGCCATGGCGTTTGCGAGTGTCGTTTCGTCGATTGTTGGTCAGCCTTGGGCTGTCCTTGGCGCCGACGTCACCGAAGCGTCATCAAAGAGCTATAGTCGCTGTCCCGCGTCTGATCGAGGTGCGGTACGGCCCGTCAACGACGCCGGCTTCCTCCCCGTCGCTATCCTCATGAGACCTATGAAACCGTTTGCGCTCGCCCTCCCCCTCGCGGCCCTGGCCGCCCTCCCCGCCCACGCCCAGACCGCGGCCGACCCCGCGGGCTCCTCGCCCATCCTGGCGGCGCTCAACTGGGTGCAGGGCACGCTGCTCGGCAATGTGGCGACCAGCGCTGCCGTCATCGCCATCGCGGCGGTCGGCTTCCTGATGCTCACAGGCCGGATCGAGTGGCGCCGCGGGCTGGTCGTGATCGTCGGCGCTTTCATCATCTTCGGCGCAGCGTCGATCGTTGCCGGCATTCGCTCGCTGGCGACCGGGCTTTAAGGGCGTGAGCCGCCTGACCTCCGATCCGGTTTTCGCCGCCCTCACCCGGCCGCAGATGATTGCGGGGGTCACCTATCCCTATGCGGTCCTGAACCTGATCATCACAGCGGAGGCGTTTCTGATCAGCCGTTCGTTCTGGTCACTGGGCATAGCGGTGGTTCTGCACGCGATCGGCTATGTCGGATCGCTGCGCGAGCCCCGGTTCTTCGACCTCTGGCTGACCAAGCTCCGCACCTGCCCGCGGGTGAAAAACTTCAGCTTCTGGCAGGGGAATTCCTACCGGCCATGAGCGGGACATTCCTCACCACGGGCGCGGCCAAGGTGCTGGCGCCGCGCGAGGTCGCGGTGGGCGACCGCTTGCCCTATCTCGCGCACGTGGACGACGCGACGCTCCGCACCCGGGATGGCCTGCTCGTGCAGACGCTGCACCTGGCCGGCTTCCCCTTCGAGACGGCCGCCGACGAGGAACTCAACTACCGCAAGGCGATCCGCGAGACTATTCTGCGCGGCGCAGCCAGTTCGCGGCTGGCCGTTTACCACCACGTAGTGCGCCGGCGGGTGAGCCCGAATTTCCCTCCGGCCCCGGAGGAGCCCTTCTGCGGCACGCTGGACAGCCGCTGGCGTACGCAGCTGGAGGGCCGCAGGCTCTACGTCAACGACATCTTCCTCAGTCTCGTGCTGCGGCCCACCCAGGGCAGCGCGGGCTTCATCGAGAAGATCCTCAAGGGTCCTCGCGCCAGCGATGCTGACATCACCCGAGACCTGCGCGAATTGCACGCGACCCGCGAGGCCTTCGCGGCGGCGTTGGCGCCCTACGGCTCGCGCACGCTGGGCCGCTACACGGCGGGCGGCGGCGCACAGCGTTCCGAGCCGGCCGAGTTCCTCAGCCTGATCCTCAACGGCGAGCTTCGTCCGGTGCTGGCGCCGACCGGCGACCTCGGCCAGGCCCTGGCGAGCCGACGCCTCAGCTTTGGCCTGGACGCCATGGAGTTCGGCGGCGGCGCAGAGGGACCGCTGTTCGGAGCCATGGTCTCGCTCAAGGACTATCCGGCACGCACGGCGCCCGGGCTGCTGGACGGCGTGCTGCGGCTGCCCATGGAGCTGGTGCTGACCGAGAGCTTCGCCTTCGTCGACCGCCAGGCCGCCCTCGATCGCATGGGCCTGGCCTTGCGCCGGCTGAAGGCGGCAGAAGACGACGCCTATTCCTTGCGCGGCGAACTGGCCCAGGCGCGCGACGACGTGGGCGCCGGCCGGGCCGCCTATGGCGAACACCACCTCACCATCCTGGCCAAGGCCGACAGCCTCGACGGACTGGACCAGGCCGTGGCTGACATCCAGGGCACATTGTCGGAAGCCGGCGCCGTCGCGGTGCGCGAGGATGTCAATCTGGAGCCAGCCTTCTGGGCGCAGTTTCCTGGGAACCTGAAGTTCATCGCCCGGCGTGCGCTGATCTCCGCAGGGAACTTCGCCGGCCTGGCCAGCTTCCACAACCACCCCACAGGACAGGCCGAGGGCAACCACTGGGGCCCGGCCATCGCCGTCCTGGAGACTACCGCCTTCGGGCCTTACCACTTCAACTTCCACAACGGCGATCTGGGCAACTTCACGGTCATCGGCCCCTCCGGCTCAGGCAAGACCGTGCTGCTCACCTTCCTGTTGGCCCAGGCCGAGCGGCTGAAGCCGCGCATCGCCTATTTCGACAAGGATCGCGGGGCCGAGCCGTTCATTCGCGCCATCGGCGGGCGATACGACGTGATCTCACCGGGTGAGCCGACAGGATTCAACCCGCTGGCTTTGCCCGACACGCCGGCCAACCGCGCCTTCCTGGCCGAGTGGGTCGGGCAGCTGCTGACGGCCGAGGGCGACACCCTGGACAGCGAAGACCGCGCGATGATCGCCGACGCGATTGACGCCAACTTCGCGTCCGCCCCACAGCACCGGCGGCTGCGTTTCTTGCGCGAACTTTTCCGCGGCGCGCGCCGGCCCAGCGCGGGCGACATGGCTTCACGGCTGTCGTCCTGGTGCGAGGGCGGCGATCACGCCTGGCTGTTCGACAATGCCGACGATCTGCTGGACATCGAGACCCGGATCCTGGGCTTCGACATGACCAAGCTGCTCGATGCCCCGACCATCCGCATCCCGGCCATGATGTACCTGTTCCATCGGCTGGAGCAGCGACTGGACGGCAACCCCGCCCTGATCGTGGTGGACGAAGGCTGGAAAGTGCTGGACGACCCGGTTTTCGTGCGACGGATCAAGGACTGGGAGAAGACGATCCGCAAGCGCAACGGCGTGGTGGGCTTCTGCACCCAGAGCGCGTCGGACGCCCTGGACAGCCGCATTGCCTCGGCGATCATCGAGCAGGCCGCGACGCAGATCTTCTTCCCCAATGCACGGGCGAAAGCGGCCGATTACGTCGACGGCTTTGGCCTGACCGAACACGAGTTTCAGCTGGTCAGGTCGCTGCCGGACACCTCGCGCTGTTTCCTGATCAAGCGGGGCGATCACAGCGTGGTGGCGCGGCTGGATCTCACCGGGCTGTCCGGCGAACTGGCCGTCCTGGCCGGCACCGAGCGCGCCGTGCGGCGGCTGGACGCCCTGCGCCAGGAAGTGGGCGACGAGCCCGCCGCGTGGCTACCCACCTTCATGCAGGGTCGGAGCGCGGCATGAACGGGGTCTGCGCCAGCATGGTCGACGCCGGCGTCATCGAAGGCGTGTTGGCGACCGTCGACTGCCAGACACGCGCCTATGCGCAAGGCGGCTATCAGGCCCTGACCCAGGGGTCCGGGGTGTTTCAGACGGCCCTGACCGCGCTTCTGACGATCTATGTCGCCCTAATCGGCTACCGGATGCTGTTCGCGCAGGGTCAGACACGACTTTCCGAGGCGCCGATGATCGCGGTGCGCATCGGCATCATCCTGGCGCTGGTCACCAGTTGGGCGACCTTCCAGACCGTGGTGTTCGACATCGCCGAACGCGCGCCGAAGGAGATCGCGGCGATCGCCGCCGCACCCTGGCAGGAAAGCTCCCGCTCCGCCCTGGCCGCCAATCCCGTCGCCGGCCTCGAGGCGACCTACGACGAGCTGACCCAGACGGCGGCCGCGTTCGGCAAGCAGGCCGGCGTCGACGCCAAGGCCTATGCCAGCCCCCAGGCCGCCGCTGCCGAGGCTGTGTCGCTGGCAAGCGGCGTCCTGTTCTTCTCCAGCGTCGGGGTGATCTCTGCGGCGACGCTGGCGATCGGCATCCTGACCGCGGTCGGCCCGGTATTCATCGCCATGGCTCTGATCCCCGCGACGCGGGGGATCTTCGTTGGCTGGCTGCGGGCCCTGATCGCCGCCGGCCTGACGCCAATGATCGGCTGGCTGCTGCTGGTGCTGATGCTTTCGGTGATCGAGCCGTGGCTGGACACCCTGGCGGCTCAGCGCCTGGCCTTGGCGCTGCAGCCGCAGACCGCGATCTCGACAGCCGCACTGATCTTCGTCTTCGGCGCGGGCCAGGCCGCCCAGGTCCTGGGCGCCAACGTGATGGCC
>JANPKX010000279.1:0-6313 GCA_031426235.1 Alphaproteobacteria bacterium
GCCATCACCTCGAAAGGCAGGCAGCCGTCGAAATAGGGCACATGCTCCCAGTCCTTGAAATCCGACTTGGGGCCGGACAGCAGGGCGTCGATGAAGGCCTCGAACTGGTCCTTGTCCATGGGGCAGTTGATGTAGGCGGCGGCGTCTCCGCCTGGGCCTTCCTTGTCATAGCGCGACTGGCGCCACGCGATCCCCATGTCGATGCTGTCGAAGTTCACGATCGGCGCGATAGCGTCGAAGAAGGAGAGCTGGCCTTCCCCGGTCAGGGCCAGGATCGCGTCTGACAGGGCCGGCGAGGTGAGGGGGCCGGTGGCGACGATCACGCTGTCCCAGTCTGCGGGCGGCAAGCCGGCCACTTCCTCGCGGGCGATGGTGATCAGGGGGTGGGATTCAAGCCGCGCGGTCACCGCCGCAGCGAACCCGTCGCGGTCCACCGCCAGGGCGCCGCCGGCCGGCACCTGGTGGGCGTCGCCGCAGGCCATGATGATCGAGCCCAAGGCGCGCATCTCGGCATGCAGCAGGCCCACCGCGTTTCCCGTCCAGTCGTCGGCGCGGAAAGAATTGGAACAGACCAATTCCGCCAGCTGGTCCGTCTGGTGCGCATCGGTGCCGCGTACAGGGCGCATTTCGTGCAGGATGACGGGGACGCCGGCCTCGGCGATCTGCCAGGCGGCTTCGGATCCGGCGAGGCCGCCGCCGATGACGTGGATGGGGTTCAGGGACATGCGTGGCTAACTAGCAACGAACGGGCAAGATCGCGAGCGGGGCCTTGCAGGCCGTGGCGGCGGCGCCCCACTCTTGCCTCTGAAGAGCCGGCCGAGTCGCGCTGGCGTCGCAGGAGTGGGATGTCCAGGTTTTCGCCCAGCAATGCCGCGCTCGAAGGCTTTCGCCTGATCCGGGCGCACCCTCGCGTGATGCTGGCCTGGAGCGCGGTGTACTTCGGCGGCATCCTGCTCATCGGCCTGACCATGATGGCCATACTGGGCCCGCAGTTCATTGCCCTGGCGCGCAAGGGACAACTTCTGAACGGCGATCCCGCCGCCATTGGAGACCTGTTGGCCCAGTCCTGGCCGGCGTTCATCCTTGTGCTGGCGATGACGGCGCTGCTGATGTCGATCCTGGCCGCTGGCGTGATGCGGCTGGTTTTGCGTCCTGACGAACATGGCTTCGCCCATCTTCGTGTCGGCCGCACCGAGTTGCGGCTGACGGCGGCCAACCTCGTCTGCGTCTTGATCTATGCCGCCTCGGGAATCGTGGGCGTGGTGTTCTCAGCAGGCGCCGCCCAGAGCGGCGCCGTCGGCGTGACGATCACCGCGGCCATGACCCTGGCCTTCGCGATCTGGATCGGCGTGCGGCTGTCGCTGCTGTTGCCCACCGTGTTCGTCAACGGCCGGATCTCGTTCGCCGAGGCCTGGGCTGAGACCAAGGGACGGTTCTGGCCGTTCCTCGGTATGATCGGCCTGTCGGTGGTCTTCTATGTCGTCCTCTATGTGATGTTCAGCTTGATCAGCCTGCTGGTGGTCGCGATTTCGGGCGGAGAGGCGGCCATTCAGGATATCGCCCGACTCAACCCGATCACCGCCGTGGCCGCCATGGTCACCCTGGTGATGCAGTTCCTGTTGCAGGTCCTGCAGATTGTCATGATCTACGCCCCGTTCGCGGTCGCGCAGCGCGAGGTGGTGTTGCTAGACGCCGACCCAACCTATGGCGCGCCGATCGACCTGCGCCCGGCCGAGCATGGGATGCACCCCTTCTTCGCCACATACGACGAGGCTTTTTCGAGCTGGTCCGGCACGATCGAGCCGTCTTATCACTGGTCGGCGTTGGGCTACTGGTTCCTGGCTTTCATGGCGCTGGTGGTCTTCGAGGCCGTGCTGGGCATCCTGGTCGGCCTGTTCGGCGACCCCAGCATGGCCGGCGCCGAGGTGCTGGGCGCCTTCGCCCTAACCATCCCGTTCAATCTGATGCTGCTGCTGTCGACCGTGAAGCGGGGGCGCGGGCTAGGCGTCCCCGGTTGGCTGACGGCGCTGCTCACGCCCCTGCTGCCCATCGTCGCGCTGATCTACGCGCTCCTGAAGCCCCGCTCGGTCGCCTAAGCCTGGGCGCTCGGCCGGGCCGAGACCTGGGCGTGCCAAGCCTTCAGATTGGTGAATTGATCGTCCAACGGCAGGCCGATCCAGTCGGCGAAGTCCACCGTGGACAGCAGGCAGATGTCGGCCATCGTGTAGGCCTGTCCCGCCAGGAACGGTCGGTCGGCCAGCTCGCGGTCCAGATACTTCTGGGCGCCCTGATACGTCTCTCGGTTCGACTCGCCGAAGTCCTTGAATTGGGTCAGCAGGGCCGCGGTGCGTGGGTGGGCGTGGCGCCAGAACATGCCGACCGGGCTCATCACGGTGAACTCGACACGGCGCACCCACATGTCGACGGTGGCTTTCTCCACCGGCGTCGTGCCGAACAGCGGCGGCTCCGGCTGCGTCTCTTCGAAGTAGCGGCAGATGGCGACCGTCTCCGAGATGCAGGTGCCGTCGTCGAGCTCCAGGGTTGGGATCTGACCCATGGAATTCTTGGCGCGGAACTCCGGTGACTTATGCTCGCGCTTCATCATGTTGACGTTGGTTTCGGGCAGCTCGATTCCCTTTTCCGCGAGGAAGATGCGCACCCGGCGCGGATTGGGGGCGGGGTTGGGCGTGCCGTAGAGGATCAAACTTAGTCTCCTTGAGATGTGGCGCGGGCGCTATTTGGAAAGGGGGTGTCGGATAAGGCTTTGCGTTGTCAGGGCGACCGGAACAGTCGGACGGGGCTTCCTGGCCCTCGCGTGACGATCCCCTTCGCCTCCAGATCAAGCTGGACAGCCTTGAGCCACCAGCCGGCCTTGTCGCCGCCAGGAAACGACGTCTCGGGCAGCAGCGGGAGCAGGGCCGCCTTCGCGTCGGCCACGGTTAGGCCCGGCAGACCTGCGGGCAGCACGGTCATCAACGCATCGCGCATCGCCGCGTACTTGGTGCGGTCAACCCGCTGCACGTGGTCCGGTGACTTGAAATTCTGGATCTCGATCCGGTCATCGGGTTTGGGCACGTCGAGCTCCGCTAGCGCAGGTTTAGACTAGGTCGCTCGAGCCGGTGTGACCAGAGATGCTGGACGGCGGCTTGCAACAACAAGGGTCGACTTGCCTCGCCGGTCGGTGAAGGTTGGAGGCGTGCGAGGGCGGGGGAAGATATGAAGCGGATCGAGGCGCGCTGGACGCCGGCGGCGCGTTGGCTTGCGCGGGCGCTGACGCCCTCCGATGCCGCTTGGTCGGGCGCCACCTGGGGGCTCGTCGGCTTCTGGGTCTTCATCGCCTTATCGTTCCTGCTGCATGACGTCTTGCCTGATTTCGCCGTGGGCAAAGTGGCCGGGTTGGCGGCGATCCTGGGCGCGTTGGGAGCGGCTGGACTGGGCGCTTTGTTCGCACTGCGGATGCTCAATCTGCTGCCATCCAGCTACCGCCTGGGCCTGGCGCTGGCCTTGCCGCTGACAGCCATGATCCTGATCAATGTCTGGGACAAAAAGGGCGCGGCCATCGCAACGGCGCTCCTGATCATCGGCATAAGCCTGGTGGCAGGCGCGGGAACCGCGCTGGTCCGAGGCGCCCGGTTGTCGCGGCCTTACGGATCATGGGCGTACCTGGCGCTGGGCGCGGTCTCGCTGGGGGTGCTGGGGGTGGGTATGGTGCGGGAGCCGAAAGACCCCAACCCCACCCTTGCAGCGTACCAGCTCTCCGGTTTGACCCTCGATCTTCCGGATCCTGGGCGGCCCGGTCCCTACAAGGTGCGTTACCTGACCTACGGCAGCGGCGACGACCGACATCGTCCCGAGTACGCCGCCCAGGTGACCTGGCGGTCCCGGCCGGTCGACGGTTCGAAGCTCGACAAGGAGTGGGGTGGCGCGGTTGGCCGGCTCCGCACCCTCTATTGGGGTTTCGATCCCGAGCGCTTTCCGGTGCAGGGCCGGGTCTGGGCGCCGGAGGGGGCCGGGCCGTTCCCCCTGGTCCTGATCGTCCACGGCAACCATGCGATGGAGGACTTCTCTGATGCCGGTTACGCCTATCTGGGCCAGCTCCTGGCCAGCCAGGGCTTCATCCTGGTCTCGGTGGACGAGAATTTCCTGAACTCCTCGCTCAGCGACATGGTCGATCCCATAAAAAGTCGGCCCTCAAAGGAGAACGATGCGCGCGGCTGGATGCTGCTGGAGCACTTGGTCCAATGGCGGGGCTGGAACGCCGATCCGACCCATCCGCTTTTCGGCAAGGTCGACATGGAGCGCATCGGCCTGATGGGTCATTCCCGCGGCGGCGAGGCGGTGGCGGTGGCCTCCGCGTTCAACGGGCTGGACCGCTATCCGGACGACGCCACCCAGGCCTTCAACTACCGGTTCAATATCGGGGCCGTGGTGGCCATCGCCCCGGTCGATGGCCAGTATAAGCCCCGCGAGACGCCGACCCCGCTCAAGGATGTTAGCTACCTCGTCGTGCACGGCAGCCTGGACGGCGATGTGACCTCCTTCATGGGCTCATCGCAGTATTCCCGGAACGCCCTGAGCGGCGCGGTCCCGGTCTTCAAGGCCCAACTCTATGTGAAGGACGCCAACCACGGTCAGTTCAACACCGGCTGGGGCCGCGATGACATCGGCTTGCCCTGGCCGGTGCTGGACAAGCGGCGGATTCTGGATCCGGAGGCCCAGCGCCGTATTGCGCGCGTCTATTTCTCAGCCTTTCTGCAAACCACCCTCATGGGCCGCGAGGGCTACAAGCCTTTGTTCGCGGATCCCCGGCGGGGGGCGGCCTGGTTGCCGAAGGGCTACCTCGCGGCTGACTACGCCGACAGCGCGACCGTCTGGGCCGCGACCTACGAGGAGGACATCAATCCAGGATCCGCCACCTCGCCCGGTGCGAAGATCGTAGGCAAGAACCTCTCGGTCTGGCGAGAAACCGATCCTGAGCTGAAGTCGCGGAAGCTGGACAGTCAGCTCGCCGTGATCGCCTGGGACGACCGTGTCCGCAAGGCCATGGCCAGCTATGCTGTCGACCTCGGCCTGGCGGCCGGAGCGGCGGGGCCCGGCGCCGCCCTGGTGTTCAGCGTCGCCGACGCTGGGGTCCCGAGCCTGCCGGACGACGTCAAGCCACCCCAGTCGAAACCCAAGGTGAAGGACCCCAAGCCCGCGCCACTGGACTGGACGGTGGTGCTGATTGACGCCGCCGGCGTCGAGGCGCGCGTGCCTCTGTCGCGCGATCAGGTGCTCTACCCGCAGATCAAGGGCTACACGCGTCTGTTCCCGGAAATTGACGGCGCCAAGGTGGCCGAGCCGGTGATGCGTCGCTACCGCCTGCCGCTCGCCGACTTCGCACTGGCCAATCCCGCGCTGGATCTGGCGCGGCTCAAGACCCTGCGGTTTGATTTCGACCGGTCGCGGCGGGGTGCGATCGCGCTCGACAATGTGGGCGTGGCGCCGGGGGAGAGTTAGGCCCCCACCAGCTGTTTCCTCCGCACACCGCTGCGCGCCCGGTGGCGTTCCAGCAGCTCGGCCAGGTAGCGGCCGGTCCAGCTGCGCGGATTGGCGGCCACGTCCTCGGGCGACCCGAACGCCACGATCTCGCCGCCGCCATCACCGCCTTCTGGACCGAAGTCGAGGATCCAGTCGGCGGTTTTCACCACGTCGAGGTTGTGCTCGATAACCACCACGGTGTTGCCCTGGTCGGCGAGCTCGTGGAGCACCTCCAGCAGCTTCTTGGTGTCCTCGAAATGCAGGCCGGTGGTGGGCTCGTCGAGGATGTAGAGCGTCTTGCCGGTCGCGCGGCGTGACAGTTCCTTGCTGAGCTTTACCCGCTGGGCCTCACCGCCCGAGAGGGTTGTGGAGGACTGGCCGACCTGGACGTAGCCCAGGCCCACCCGCTTCAGCGTCTGCATCTTTTCCCGCAGCACGGGGACGGCCTTGAAGAACTCGGCGGCTTCCTCGACGGTCATGTCAAGAACGTCGGATATGCTCTTGCCCTTAAACAGGATTTCCAACGTCTCACGGTTGTAGCGCTTCCCGTGACAAACATCGCAGGTGACGTAGACATCGGGCAGGAAGTGCATCTCGATCTTGATGACGCCATCGCCCTGGCAGACTTCGCAGCGGCCACCCTTGACGTTGAACGAAAAGCGGCCCGGCTCGGAGCCGCGCGTTTTTGATTCAGGCAGCCCCGCGTACCACTCGCGCATCGGCGTGAACGCGCCGGTGTACGTCGCGGGATTTGAGCGCGGCGTGCGCCCTATTGGCGATTGATCGATGTCGA
>JANPKX010000280.1:0-4577 GCA_031426235.1 Alphaproteobacteria bacterium
GACCGCGGCGGCGGCCAAGGCCCTGGCCGCGGCGGGGCGCACCCCCGCCGACGTGGACCTGATCATCGTCGCCACGACCACGCCCGACCTGACGTTTCCGGCCGTGGCAGCCATCGTGCAGCGCAAGCTGGGCTGTCCGATCGGCATCGCCTTCGATGTCCAGGCGGTCTGCTCGGGCTTTGTCTACGCCTTGTCCGTCGCCGATGGATTCGTCGCGCGCAACCGTTCGCGCTGCGCCCTGGTGATCGGCGCTGAGTGCATGACGCGGCTGATGGATTGGGATGATCGGACCACCTGCGTCCTGTTCGGCGACGGCGCGGGCGCCGTGGTGCTGGAGCCCGGCGAGGGGTCAGGGACGGTCGCCGATCGCGGTCTCCTGGGCTTCGCGCTCCGGGCCGACGGGACCAAGCAGGACCTGCTCTATGTCGACGGCGGGGTGTCGACGAACCGCCAGACCGGCTATCTGCGCATGCAGGGCAACCAGGTCTTCCGCCATGCCGTCGTGAACATCTCCGAGGCTGTGGTCGCCGCCGCCGCCGACGCGGGTATCGCCGTTCCCGATGTCGACTGGTTCATCCCGCACCAGGCGAACCAGCGCATCCTTGAGGGCGTGGCCAAGCGTCTGGGGATCGACGCGCACAAGGTGATCTCCACCGTCGCCCAGCATGCCAACACCTCAGCCGCCTCGATCCCACTGGCGATGGACCACGCGATCGCCGATGGGCGGATCAAACCCGGCCAATTGCTGCTGCTCGAAGCCATGGGCGGCGGCCTGACATGGGGCGCCTGCGTTCTGCGGCTCTAGAGCGAAGCTTGGACAGAAGCCGCAAAGGGTGACTTGAAGTCTCTGTGACAATAGGACAATCAAGACAGATGAACGACGGTCTGCAGGAACCAGGACGATCATGAAGGGCGGTACGGTAACGCGAGCTGACCTGTGCGAGTCGGTGCACGAACAGGTCGGCCTTACCCGTCAGGACTCGTCTGAGCTGGTCGAGCGCGTCCTTGAGCTGATGTGCCAGGCGCTGGAGCGGGGCGAGCAGGTCAAGCTTTCGGGCTTCGGGGTCTTCCAGGTCCGGGCCAAGCGGGCGCGCATGGGTCGCAATCCCAAGACCGGTGAGCCGGCCGCCATCGACCCCCGGCGGGTGATCGGCTTCCGCGCCAGCCAGGTGATGAAGGCGCGGGTCGACCGCGCGCTCGCCCGGTGACGGCGTCGTAGGGCGATGGCCAAGGGGCCCGAAGCCTTCCGCACGATCTCTGAGGCGGCGGACGAGCTTCACGTCCCGCAGCATGTCCTGCGCTTCTGGGAGACGAAGTTCAGCTTCATCAAGCCGATGAAACGGGCGGGCGGGCGCCGGTTTTACCGCCCCGCCGACATCGTGGTCCTGCGTGGCGTTCGCCGCTTGCTGCACGATGAAGGCTACACCATCAAAGGCGTGCAGAAGCTGCACCGCGAACAGGGCCTGAAGCATCTCGTCGCGGCGGGCGAGACCGCGCCGACAACAGCGGCTCCCGGGCCCCCGCCATCGTCAGCGACCAACCCCGGCGACCACACAGGCCTCCTGGAGGCCCTGCGCGACCTTGAGGCCGCCAAGGCAAAGCTGGACGGCCTGCTCAAGACCTGAACGGTCCCATCACAGCGCTGATGCCGGAAATTCCTCGCCGCCGGCCCGCTGGTCGGAGCGACAGGATTTGAACCTGCGACCCCTTGACCCCCAGTCAAGTGCGCTACCAAGCTGCGCCACGCTCCGAAGGGCCCGGCGGCGAGGCGCGTCTTCTAGCGGATAGGCGAATGAGGGCAACGGGAAAGTTGGCGGGGGCCGTCTGAACGGCGCCCGCGCTACTGAGCCGCATGATTTGAACCACAAAGATCACAAAGGTCACCAAGGGTGACGCCGCGGTCTCCGTGCGCCTTCGTGCCCTTCGTACCCTTCGTGCCCTCCGTGGTGAATCCTTCGGCGGCCTGGACCCCCGCCGGCACAGGGATAGGCGGCGGGCGGGCCAAGGCCCAGTCGTGGGGTTCGTGAGGTTCGTGGACATTTTCTCTCATAGCCCCCCACATACGACCGCTTTTGACGTAGGAGCCCTCTACGCTCCTGCGCACATGTTCGATCCCGACGACATCGCGGCGCGGCAGGCGACCCAGGCCCGGCACATGGCCGACCGGCTGAACACCCTCGCCGAGCGGGTGTTCGAGCAGGCCGTGACGGTCACCGAGGCTGAGGCTGTCCAGGCCGCCGCCCTGGTGGTGGAGCGGCTGTACCGGGGCGTGCGCCTGTGCATGGGCTATGAGGCCAAGGTGGTCCGCGACCACCGCCGCGCTGCCCTCGAGCTTCAGGCCGACACCCAGCACGCCCGCGACGCCGCCCGCACCGAGCGCGCCACGCGGCTCAAGCAGGCCGTCGGCCGGGCGGTCCTGGCCGACTACGAGGCTGACCACGAGAACGAGGACCCCTCCGAGGAGGACCTCGTCGCCCTCTCCAGCCGCCTCGCCGCCGTCGTCCAGGCCGTCGACGGGACCCTCCACGACCTCAACCCTGACGGCGACTTCGACGCCGACGTCGCCCAACTCCTCGCTACCCTGCCGCTGCTCGCCCGCATGGGCGAGGCGGGCGGCGCCGGACCCCGCCGCCCCGGCGAGCGGGGTGGCGCGGGTCGGGGTGAAAGCCGCAGGCTGGCGGCGCAAAAAATTCTCGTCTCGATCCGGAACCCGCGTCATCGCCGCTCCGACCCACCCTACGGGGCGCGCGGTGGCAGGAGCGTGCGCGTCAGTCCTCGCGGTTCATCCACTTGATGAGCGGAAACAGCGGCAGGCCCCACAGCGTGCCGGCGAGGGCATAGTACGCCAGCTGCGCAGCCCAGTGGGCGGGCACGTGGTCACCGACGCTGGAAGCGACGACCACATAGAAGACGAAAAATCCCAGGATTCCGAACAGGCCGATCAGTTTGCGAAGGCGCACGGGCATGTCGGTCACATAGACCCCTGGGCGGTTCGGCGGAAGCCCGCTAGAAGGCCGCCACGTTTCAGCCGTGAAGCTCCGTCTTTAGGACCCATGACCTCGTTCCTGCGATCTGACCGATCCAAGCCGGTGGCAATCTGGCTCTTTGTCGTCGCCGTCTTCGTGCTGGGCATGATCATCGTCGGGGGCGCAACCCGGCTGACGGACTCCGGCCTTTCTATCACCGAGTGGAAGCCGGTCACGGGCGCTCTGCCGCCGCTGAGCGCAGCGGACTGGACCGCCGAGTTCGCGCTCTACAAGGCGATCCCGCAATATGCCCAGCTCAACGCCGGCATGAGCCTTGCGGACTTCAAGACGATCTACTGGTGGGAGTGGTCGCACCGGTTCCTGGGCCGGGTGGTCGGGCTGGTGTTCGGACTTCCGTTCGTGGTGTTCGCGATCCGGCGCCAGCTTCCGCGGCGGCTGTTCCTGCGCCTGGGCGGCATCTTCCTGCTGGGCGGGATGCAGGGCGCCGTCGGCTGGTGGATGGTGGCCAGCGGCCTCTCCGAACGCGTCTCCGTCGCGCCCGAGCGGCTGATGGTCCATCTGGGGCTCGCCTTTGCGCTGCTGGGACTGCTGTTGTGGACGGGTCTTGAGGCCTGGGCCGGCGCCGCCCGCCAGACACTGGACCGCCCCTGGGGTCGCTGGGCAGCCGGACTGCTGGGTCTGATCTATCTGCAAATTCTGCTTGGGGCGCTGGTCGCCGGCAACGACGCCGGGCTCGTCTACAACGACTGGCCGCTGATGAACGGGCGGCTGCTGCCCGACAACTATGCCAGCGACTCCCTATGGGCGACCTTGGCGCACAATCAGGGCGCGGTTCAGCTGCACCATCGGCTGCTGGCCTATGTCCTGGCCCTTGTCGCGTTCGTCCTGGGCGTCGCGGCCTGGCGGTCGCGCGAACTGGGCGTCGAGGCGCGCCGCCTCGGCCTCGCGGTCGCCGCAGCGGTCCTGCTGCAAGTGGTGCTGGGGATCGTCACCCTGGTGGCCCACGCACCGCTGGGGCTGTCCATCGCCCACCAGCTCACGGCGGCGCTTCTGCTCGCCCTCACGGTGGCGTTCGCCTGGCGGGTGCGACGGGTCTAGGCCTTCGCCGGCCGTCGGCGCCTGCATTCGTCACGGTAAAATAATACCGTATACCAAATATCATGCAAAATCATGGACTTGTCTCTCCTATGATCTGATCGCATGGCTTGACTTCGACTGCCCGGGTGGGCATAAGCCGCGCCTCACATCGGGGACGCGATCAGCGGGCCCGAATTCGTTCTATGGACACGTCCCTCATGCTGAAGAGCACCACGGCTTCGCTGAAGCCCGCCGAGGTCGAGAAGAAGTGGATCGTGATCGACGCCCAGGACGCCGTTGTCGGCCGCCTGGCATCGTTCATCGCCATGCGTCTTCGCGGCAAGCATCGCGCTGATTACACCCCGCACGTCGACTGCGGCGACTTCGTCGTCGTCGTGAACGCGCACAAGGTGAAGTTCACGGGCAAGAAGGCCACCAACGAGATCTACTACTGGCACACCGGCCACCCCGGCGGCGTCAAGCAGCGGACCCCGGCCCAGATCCTGGCCGGCA
>JANPKX010000281.1:0-3889 GCA_031426235.1 Alphaproteobacteria bacterium
CAGCGCCAGCAGCGGCAGGAAGGCCAGCATCAGAGTCGCCGTGCAGCCGATCACCGCCAGGGTGATCTGGCGCGTCGCCGCGATCGCCGCCGCCGGCCGCTCCATCCCCTGGCGCAGGTGGCGCGCGATGTTCTCGGTGACCACGATGGAATCGTCCACCAGCAGGCCCAGGGCCAGCACGAACCCGGCGATCGACAACTGGTTCACGGTGAAACCCAGCGCCTGGAGCAGCGCCAGCCCGATCAGCAGCGACAGCGGGATCGAGACCATCACCACGCCGCCGGCCCTTATGCCCAGGGGCAGCAGGGTGATCATCACCAGGGCCAGCGCTATCCCGAAATCGCGGAACAGTTTGCCCAGCCGGTGCTCCACATTGCGCGCCTGGAAGAAGCCGCGCTCCAGCTTCACCCCGCCCGGCAGGGTGGTCTGGAACTCGTCGAGGGCGGCCTCGACCGACTTGGTGATCTTCGCGACGTCGGCGCCGTCCTTTTGCGCCACGGTGATGAATACCGCCCGCTGGCCGTTGAAACGCGTGAGGTGGGACGCCTCCTGCGTCGCCCAGCCGACGCTCGCCACGTCGCGCACCCGAACGACCTGGCCGTTGACCTCCCGCACCGCGGTCTCGCCGACCGCCGCCGGGTCGCGGAACGCCCCGCCCGACTTGATGTTGAAGCGCCGCTCGCCGGCCTGCACGGCGCCGATGGGGGCTTCCGAGCCGGCCGCGCGCAGCGCGTCGGCCACCGCGCTTGCGGGCAAACCCAGTTCGGACAGCCGCCTCAGATCCAACGCGACCCGCAGTTCGGAAGGCGCGACGCCCCAATACTCGGCGCGCCGTACGCCGGGGATCCGATCGAGGCGGTCGCGCAGCCGGTCGGCCGCCTTCTCCAATCGCCGCATTGGTATCGACGGGCTGACCAGCGCCACCTGGGCGATGGCCACCTCGGTCGTCCTGGCCCGCCGCACCTCCAGTTGCGTCAGGCCTTGAGGCAGGCTGCCGCGAATGGCGTTCACTTCACGGACGACCTCGTCGTACTTGCGCTCGGCGTTCACATCCCAGGTGAAATTGACCTGGATCAGCGCGGCCCCATCCAGGCTGGTCGAGCTGATGTCGTCCACGTCGTCCAGGCCGGCCAGCACGTCCTCGATGGGATCGGCGATCAACTGCTCGATCTCGGCCGGCTCGGCCCCGGGCAGGGCCACGCGGACCACGACGGTCGGAATCGGAAAGTGGGGGTCCTCGGACCTTGGCGTCGACAGGAAGGCGTTCAGGCCCAGCAGCGCCAGCAGCGCGAAGGCCACCAGGGTGAACTGCCAGCGGCGGACCGCGAACTCGGCGATGCTGAAGCTCACCGGCCCGCCGGCCCCGGAGACGCCGCAGACGACGCCGGCGCCAACCGCGTGGGATCGACCACGCTCACTTTCTCCCCATTGCTGACGAACCCGGCGCCCGCCGTGATCACGCGGACCCCCGGCGCCAGGCCGCTCACCCGCGCGAAATCGCCGTCGAACCCGGCGAAGGTCACGTCGCGCCGCCGCGCAATCGACGTCCCCGGTTCCACGGTCATCACCGCCGCGCGCTGGCCCTGGGCCTCCAGGATGGCCTCGGCGGGCAGGCGCGTCATCGCCGGTCCCGCAGGCGCGTCGCTCCGGGCGGCGATGCGCACCGTGGCGATCTGACCGCTGCGCAGGTCTGCACCCGGGGGCAGCTCGACCTCGACCTCCACGGCGCCGCTCTGCAAGCCGGCGCGCTCGCCGATCCGCGTGACCCGGCCCGTCACCACGCCGGCGTCCCCGCCCAGGATGACCTGCGCCGGCGCGCCCAGCGCGATGCGCGCGACCTCGCGGTCCGGCGCCGAGGCCCGCACGATCAGGGGGCTGCGGTCGTCGGCGATCCGCACCACCATCTGGCCGGGCTGGACCACCTCGCCGCTCTGGGCCGCCCGCTCCAGGACCACCCCGGCGGCCGGCGAGATGAGCCTCGTCCAGCGACGGTCGAAGGCGGCGGCGGCGTACTCGGCCTGGGCCGCCTTCAGCGCACTGCCGGCGTCATCGATCCGCTGGCGGCTGACGAAGCCGCGCTCGAAAAGGGTCTGGTTGCGGGCGAGATCCCGGCGCGCCTGCTCCAGCCCGGCCATGGCCCGCTGCGCGCCCGCGTCATAGGTCGAGGCGTCCAGGGTCGCCAGAAGCTGGCCCTGCGCGACCCGATCCCCGGCCTCCACTGACAGCCCGGTCATCACGCCCGGCACGCGGAACGACAGCGTCATCTCGCGCCGGCGCGCCACGCGACCGCTGGCCACCACCTCCGCGGCCGCGCCTTCAGCGCTTACCACCACCGCCTCCACGGCCGGCGGCGGCGTGGCTGCCGCGGTCTTGTCGGCCTTGCCGCATCCCCCGGCCGTCAGCCCCAGGATTGCCGCAACTCCCACCCCGACAACCGCCCTGGCCACCTGCCGCGCCTCCAATCTATCAATGATTGGTGATCAGTGATCGAGTAGGGTGCCTTGTCAAGTCGAGACGAGATCAGCCGCGCGATGAGCGTCCAACATTCACCCCGCAAGCCCAAGGGGTCAGGCGACGAGCGGCGGGAGGAGATCCTCGCCGCGGCCCTGCGCCTGTTCGGTCAGTTTGGCCTCTACGGCGTCTCGACGCGGATGATCGCGGGCGCCGTCGGCATCTCCCAGCCCACCCTCTACGCCTACTTCGCCTCGAAGGCTGAGATCGCCGACGAACTCCACAGGCGCGCCTTCATCGAACTCGAGACCCGCCTCAGCGTCGCGCCGCAGGCCGTCGCCGACCGCGAGGAAATGGCGCAGGTGTTGCGCATCTACATCGACTTCGGGCTGGAGAACCCCGACGCCTACCGGGTCGCCTTCATGATGGAGGGTCCGTTCGGCCGGGAGACCTCCGATCCCCAGCCCGACCTGTCGAAGTCGGGCCACGCCGCCTTCGGCCGTCTGCGGGCCTGCGTCGCGAACCTGCATGCCCGGGGCCTGGCGCAGGACACGGACCCCGAACGCCTGGCCCAGTCCCTGTGGGCCGGAATGCACGGCCTGGTCTCCCTGCTCATCGCCCGCCCCAGCTTCCCCTGGCGCGACCGTGAAGCCCTCGTGGCCGGCCACGCGGCTATGCTGGCCCGCTCAGCCATGCGCGAGGTGTGAGAGGAAAGCCCTGGCCCCCGCGGAGCGACAGGGAGAGGGTTGGGAGAGGGCCGGCTCGCGACAGGGTGTCCGCCGGCGGCGGGCCAAGGACGTGCGGCGGCGACGCTTTCGAGCCCTCGGCTTGACTGAATGTTCTTATTATGTTCTGGTCCACTCATGACCGGCGGCATGGCCTTCGAGCCTCACCGTTCCGCGCTTCAGCGCTTGGCCGAGATGACCGGCGAGATGTTGGAGCTTGCTTTCGCGCGGGCGAAAGCGGCCGAGGGCAAAGGGTTTCTCCAGGCGGCGGGGGTATTTGCCGATCTGTCGCGCGGGATGCGCCTGACGCTGGCCTTGGATATGCGTCTGCTGCGCTTCGGGGCCGCTACGGCTCCGGCCGTGCGGGCTGAAGCCCAGGCCCGGCCCGCAGATGCCGAGCGCGACGCCACCGAACGGCGTAAGGAATCGGACGACGAAGAGTCGTCGGGCTATGAATACGAGCGCGAACGCGAGACGGAGAGCGACGGCTATCCGATGGATCCGCTGGGCCGGACCGAGGCCCTGGAAGCCATCATCGCCCGCGCGCCCGACCTTGATCCCGACCGTCGCGTCAGCGCCCAGATCATCCATCTCAAGACTGTGCTGAACGGGTCCGGGCCCCCGCCGCCGGCGGGGCCTGCCCCTGCCCCGGCGCCCGGCCGGCCCGCTCCCGCGGCGCCGACCCTGAGCCGCCCCCCCAACCGCGCCGCCGC
>JANPKX010000282.1:0-3212 GCA_031426235.1 Alphaproteobacteria bacterium
CTTTGCGTACATCATCCATCATCTCATCCAGTGTATAGGTGTTGCTGCCGTAACGGTTAGCAGCCGCAGAGAGTTTGAATAAACGTTGTGCATCAAGCAGGTTGTTCAATACACTGGTTTGTGTATTCTGAACCCGCTCATTGGCTACCGGTGCAGAGATCTTGTTCAGTACACTCCTGTCAATTAACCAGGTGGGTGTTTCAAACAATTGCTTGTGCAGAAAAGCAACCGCTTCTTTCTGTGTTGCCCTTGGTGTTGGCTCATAAATATCGCCGGCCTGCTCTACACTTTTATATGTCTCATAAACGCCGCCCACATTGGAAGTAACATGGTTCATATACCTGCCGAACTGGCCTGTTAACTGTGTATACAGGTCGCTCAGGTTCTCATAATGATCAGCTTCTTCTCTGCTCCACTCGGTGAGAGAAGGAAGTATGCGTTTCAGGTTCCTGATACCATATTCGCTTGCCTTCATGCTGTTATCACCCAGGTCCTCTGTCTGCGCCCTCGGATCGCCGTTGCGGCCCTCTCCTCCAAACCAGATGCGCGGGTTAGCCGCCAGGCGGTCTACAATCCATTTGTTGTTGATCTTCTTGTCTTTTTCTGCATCATACTCACCAATGTAACGGTAGCCCCACTCAATGGCCCATTTGTCGTAGTCACCAATGCGTGGAAACAGACCTGCCTGCGTAATATTGTCTTCCGGTTGCGCCACGTAGTTGAAACGTGCATAGTCCATGATAGAAGCGGTATGTCCGTTGGCTTCAACCCATGCTTTGTTGCGCAGGTTCTCCACCGGTGTTCGGCTGCTGCTGCCCATGTTATGACGGAGACCCAGCGTATGCCCCACTTCATGCGATGAAACAAAACGGATCAGTTGTCCCATCAGTTCATCATTGAATTTCATTTTTCTTGCTGAAGGATCAACGGCTGCTGTCTGTATCAGGTACCAGTCATGCACCAGCTTCATTACGTTATGGTACCAGCCGATATGGCTCTCCAGGATCTCTCCGCTGCGTGGATCGTGTACCTGCGGACCATACGCATTCTCTATATCAGAGGCGAAGTAGCGGATAACCGAGTAACGTGCGTCTTCCAGGCTCATGTTGGGATCGTTGGGCCATTCTTTACCCACGATCGCGTTTTTAAAGCCTGCTTTTTCAAAGGCAATATTCCAGTCGTTGATACCATCTATCAATGGTTTTACCCACTGTTTGGGTGTGGCGGGGTCAACATAGTAGATGATCTGCTTGGCAGGCTCTACCAGCTCGCCGCGTTTGTATTTCTCCATGTCCCCGGGTTTGGGTTCCAGTCTCCACCTTACGGCGAACGTCTGGTTCTCCACTTTCTGCTGGTCATCGCTGTAGACAACAAAACGGTCGGCAAAATAGCCAACCCTTGAGTCAAATATGCGGCGCGCCATGGGTACCCTTGGGAGAAGGATCATAGAGGTATTCAGCTCTATCGTTACAGCTCCTGCGGCCTGTGCGGCCGGCAGCGTGGCTCCACCCCCTGGGGCGGCTCCAAAACCGCCTGCTGAGGAAGAATAGGTTTTAACGGTTCTGATCTCGGTATTGATGGGGAAAGTATTGATACTTTGTATATATGACCTGTCAGCGGCCAGGGCGCCCAGGCCAAACTGGCGCTTGTCATTGGGGTCCATGCTTACGATCTGGTTATCCCCTTTAAAAAAGTCGGTCACTTCAATCACCACGCTTGCAGAATCCTTGCCAAATGCGGCTATCGGAAACGCTGCCGCGATAGGATCGAGGTAGGAATTCTTAACAGCTCTTGAGATAGCGGTGGTTGAGTCGGCCGTACTGATAAGGGCCACAACACGTACAAAAACGTTGTTGCTGGGTCCTCTCTCAAACCGCAGGCTCTGCTCATTTACTTCTTCCCCACCGTATTTACCGCCACCGCCAGCTACTTTGCTGAAGCGGGTAACTGCCAGGATCTCTCGACCCAGCGTGGTATCAGCGATCTCGAAAAAATACTTTTCATCCACTTTGTGTACAGTAAAAAGGCCTTTTTTGGTAATGGCCTTGTCCGTGATTACATCCTTGTAGGGCCTGGGCCTTCCTGCCACGGTATTTCCCAATCCGGGGAAACTTGCGCCACCACGGGGAGCATTTCCGCCGGTGGAGTCCCTTTGTGCCGTAACCGCGGTAGCAGCCAGGAGCGCAATTGCAAATAGTTGTCTTTTCATAATGTGCTATAGTAGTTTGAATAATTTTTAAAGATAAGGTGCGGGTGCATACAGCAGGGCTTTTTACTCGTCTCTTGTACAGGATGGCGAAATGCCCGTTTCAATCGGTGAATACTGCGCCGAGGAAGGGCTTTGGGGGCTACCTTACGCCCCGCAAAAAAAGAGGGAGATTGAAAAAGTTTAGCCCGTGCGGCTTTGCCGCGTTGGATAATTTAACTATTTTGTACTCCCCTTTGTTTTTCTGAAATAATGTTTTGCTTTTTCAAAACAATTTTCAGTAGAATTGCGGAACAAAAAATTTTAACCAACTGTAATTTTTTAAACCAAAAATCAATTGAGTCATGGCTGAAACAAAACCATCTGTCAGTGCTGCCGTAAAAAGCCCATCTTCTGCCCAACCAAAAAAGCAGGGTAACTCCATTTCATGGCTGGCTCCACTTGCATGTATCGTCCTCGGTTACGTTATCTGGCGTTTTGTATTGGGATCGCCCAGCAATTTTACAACCCCTGATCCCAATGGTGGTTTTTGGCCTCAGCACAAAGGACCCAAGACCGGCTTAAGCAAAATGTATGAGGGAGGTATCATCGTACCTATCCTGATCGGATGTTTCTTAACCGTTGTAGTTTTTTGTATTGAAAGGTTGCTCACAGTTTCCAAAGCTGCAGGTACCGGAAGTATTACTGAATTTGTTCGCAACGTACAATTTCACCTGGCCAACAAAGATGTAGACAAAGCCATAGCCGCCTGCGACAAGCAGAAAGGTTCTGTTGGTAATGTTATGAAAGCCGGTCTGAAAAAATACAAGGAGATGATCACAAATACTGAACTGGTAACAGAACAGAAGGTGCTCAATATCCAGAAAGAGGTAGAAGAAGCCACTGCGCTCGAACTGCCTATGCTGGAAAAGAACCTGGTGTTCCTTTCAACCATTGCCTCAGTAGCTACCCTGTTGGGTCTGTTGGGTACGGTATTGGGTATGATCAAATCGTTCTCTGCCCTCGG
>JANPKX010000283.1:0-5485 GCA_031426235.1 Alphaproteobacteria bacterium
CTCACGCTATGCGCCGGTCGATCAGATCAATCGGGAGAACATCGACAAGCTGAAGGTCGCGTGGACCTTCCGTACGGGGGAACCAAGGCGCCGGGGATCGGAGGACCAGAACACGCCCATGCAGGTGGGCGATCTCGTCTATGCCTGCACGCCCACCAACGTGGTGATCGCCATTGATGCCGACACCGGCAAAGAGCGCTGGCGGCACGACCCGAAGGTGAAGCCCGGGTTCTGGAACCGGTGCCGGGGCGTGGGCTATTGGGACGGTACGCAGCCCAAGGTCGCGATCTCGAGCGCAACGCCACCGGCTTTGGCGGCCCCCAAGAACCCCGTCGCTGCCAAGCCGACGCCCGCGGTTGCACCAGCGCCGCTATGCCAGCGCCGTATCCTGTCGTCGACCATCAACGCTCAGCTGATTGCGCTGGACGCCGCGACCGGCAAGCCCTGCCCTGGCTTCGGGGTGGGCGGTGTTGTGGACCTGAGCGCCGGGATCGGGCCGATCAAGCCCAATTTCTACTTCCAGACCTCCACACCCACGGTGATCGGCGACAAGGTGATTGTCGGCGGGTGGGTGGCGGACAACCAGGAGATCGCCGAGCCGGCTGGCGTCGTCCGGGCCTTCAACGTGGTGACCGGCGAACTGGTCTGGGCCTGGGACCTGGGCAACCCGCAGATCAGCAAGCTGCCGCCGCCCGGCCAGACCTATACGCGCGGCACGCCCAACGTTTGGTCCACGCCCGCCTTTGATCCCGAACTGGGCCTGATCTATCTGCCCACCGGCAACGCCACGCCCGACTACTGGGGCTCGCACCGCTCGCTGATGTCGGAGCTCTATTCCTCGTCGGTGGTGGCCCTGGATGTGAACACGGGCAAGGAGCGTTGGGCCTTCCAGACCGTCAAGCATGACGTCTGGGACTATGACGTGCCATCCCAGCCGATGCTGATCGACTTCCCGGTGGAGGGCGGGACGCGGCCCGCCCTGGTGCAACTGACGAAGCGGGGCCAGATTTTCGTGCTGGACCGGGCCACCGGCAAGCCGCTGACGCGCGTGGTCGATGTCGATGTGCCACGCGGTGCTCAGCCCGGGGAGTGGCTGGCGCCCAAGCAGCCCTATTCTGTCGAGATGCCCACGGTCGGCATCGGCCAGATCACCGAGGAGATGATGTGGGGCGTCACGCCGCTGGACCAGCTTTACTGCCGCGTCCTGTTCAAGCGGCTGCGGTACGAGGGCGACTTCACCCCGCCCGGCAGCCCGGACAAGCCGTCCCTGCAGTCGCCGGGCAACGCCGGCGGGATGAATTGGGGCTCGGGCGCCTTCGACCCCCGACGTGGCCTCCTGCTCGTCACGGACCTTCGCATGCCGCAGAGCGTGGCGCTGGCGCCCACGAAGAAGCCGGGGCTGCAACCGACCCTTTCCAAGGATCGGCCGCCGCCGAGCCTGAAGGCCGTCGCCTATGACAGCGACAACACCTGGCTGTTGAGCCCGCTGGCGACGCCATGCCTGCAGCCGCCGCACAGCATGATGACCGCCATCGACGTCAAGTCGCGCCAGATCGTCTGGCAGGTGCCGGTCGGAACAGCCGAGGACGAAGGGCCGTTCGGGATGGCCTCACACCTGCCGATCCCGATCGGCGGCATCGGCCTCGGCGGGCCGATGACGACGGCGGGCGGCATCACCTTCCACGCCGCCACGATGGACCCCTATCTGCGCGCCTACGACAACGCCACGGGCAGGGTCATCTGGCAGGCCAGGCTGCCGGTCGGCGTGGGAGGCACGCCGATGACCTATGTCTCTTCCCGCACCGGCAAGCAGTATGTCGTGGTCTCCGCCGGCGGCGCGCGCATGCGGCCGACCAAGGGCGACTATGTCGTCGCCTACGCCTTGCCATAGAGCGACCCGTTCAGCGGCAGACTTGAAAGTCTCTATATGGTGACATACAAGTCTCTTGTCGGTGACATGAGGCGGCGCGAATGGCTGGATCAGAGATTGCCCTGAAGTCGGAGCGCCTGGGCTCCCGCGCCCGTGATCGGGCGGCGACCGAGGCGCGAATCCTGGAGGGCGCGCGGGCGCTATTGGCCCGGTCCGGCTTCACGGGATTTGGCGTGAATGCCCTGGCCGCGGAGGCCGGCTGCGACAAGGTGCTGATCCGGCGCTACTTCGGCGACTTGGACGGCGTGCTGACGGCGCTTGGCGGCGAGATCGGCTTCTGGTTGGGCCCGATGCGCGCGCGACAGGCCTCCGGCGGCTACGCCGCTCGAATGGCGGCTCTGTTCGGCGCCTATGCCAGCGCTTTGCGGGCCAACCCCGTTCTGCAGCGGGTGCTCGGGTGGGAATTGGTCGATCCGTCCGCCGCATTGCGCCGGCTGGACGCCGCCCGCTCGCGAGCGATCGGTGGCTGGATGCAGGCGGTTCGCGGCGACGCGGTCCCGCCGGCGGGTGTCGATGCCCCGGCGGTGAACGCGGTCCTGCTGGCGGCGCTGCACTACCTGACCCTGCGCGAGCGCACGATGGGCAGCTTCGCGGGCCTCGACCTTTCAACCCCGGAGGCGCGAGAGCGGCTTGAGGCCGCCTTCCGCCTGTTGATCGCGCGCGCCTATGCGCCGGAGACGACGCCATGAACCCAGAGCCTGACCATCGCGGAACCGCCCTGCTGTTGATCGGCTGGCTGATCGCCGTCAGCCTGCCGTATGGCGCCTTGATCGACCTGTTCGGGTATGACGACGTGCTGCGCGAGCCGCCCGGCGTCGTCCTGACGCGGTTTGCCGCGGCGGGTGAGCCGCTGGTCTGGGCTTGGGCAGGGTTCGCGGCGGCCGCCCTGGCGTTTGCGCCTCTGGCGCTCCGGATCGAGCGCGCCGCGGGCCTGGCGCCGGGGTGGACGGGCGTCGCCAGCGCCTTTGCCCAGTTTCTTGGACTGGCGCGCTGGGTGTTTGCCGTGCCGGCGCTGGCGGCGCTCTATGGGGCCGGTGACGCGGCCCAGCGCGCGGGCGCCGTCGCGGCCTACCAAGCTCTGCACGGCTATCTTGGCGCGGGCGTCGGCGAAGTGCTGGGCCAGGTGCTGCTGATCGCCTGGACCGCTCGGCTCGCGGCCAAGTTCTGGGCTGACGGGCGGCGCAGACTGGCGCTGGTGGGCGCTGCAACCCTGCCGCTCTGGGTTGCAGGCCTCAGCGAGCCGCTCGGGACCGTGCTGCCCAGTCTTCCGCTGGTCGAAACCACGCCCTTCGCCTTCATGGGCTGGGAGGCGTGGCTCCTGGCCATCGCGGTGGTGTGGCTGGTCGAGAGTCGGCGTCTCCGGGGGATGGCCTCCAAATCGCGCGTTGATCCCCAGCGACGCGGACGGCCCGTAGCGTTCCTCGGCCAGGATGCGGTTCGAGCCGCCGTCCCGTATTGGCGTCGGTGACCGCGCTGCGCAGGTCGCCGGCCTGGGCGTCGCCGGCGGAGACGGCCTGGACGGCGGCGCTGGCGAGCCGCCGGGCGAGGGTGCGGCGTGAGCTGGAACGCCGAACTGACATGAACCTGACCCCTAAGGGGTCGCGCCAACGCGCTGCGTGGCCAGGGAGCTGCGGCTCGCGTGTGTCAGGACGTCGCGACGAGGCGATGGTTTTGTGACAGGCGTCGTCGCCCGTGTCCGGTCAGAGCTTCGCATCCGCCGCGAGGGCCAGGGTGGCGTCGAAACCCGGCGCTGAGACGCCTCGAACGAACTCCGCCAGCGACATACGGGCATAGGCCGCGGCGAGGTGCGCGCCGGGCGAAAGCTGACCATCGTCGACCGCGCGGCGGAAGCCTTGCGGCGTCAGGGCGTCGCCTAGGTGGTCGGGTTCGAAGGGCAGCGAGTCAAAGACGATGGCTCCATAGGTCAAGCGCGCAAGCAGCCGCGTCACCGCGAGCCGGGCCAGGAGCGGCGCACCCGGCGCGCGGCCCAGGCTAGCCGCCAGGAGTTCCCGCTCCAGGGCCTCGCCCGACGCCAGCTCGATCGAGGTTATGGCCAGGTCCGCCAGGGGATCGTTGAGCCAGGCGAGCTCCCAGTCGATCAGCCAGAGCCTCGCGCCGTCGAAGATCAGGTTGCGGGGGCTGACGTCGTTGTGGCTCGGGACGCGAGGCAGGTCCCAGGGGATGGCGCCGGCGATACGCGCCAGGCCCTCCTCACAGGGGGCAAGGTCCTGCGCCGGGAACCGTCCGGTCGCGCTCAGGGCCGCCAGCATCGTTCGGATCAGGTCGGGGTAGGCCCCGAAGTCGGGGAATGGCGCGGAGCCGCGCACCCTGGCCAGCAGCGCTCCCGCCGCGCGCGCCAGGCCCGCCGCGCCGCCGGGATGTTCGGCAAGCGGCCTGGCGGCCACGTAGTCCATGATGCTGACGCCGGTGTTGGCGTCAGCGAGCAGGATCGCGGGGGCCGCGCCCGCCTCCGCGGCCGACGCCATGGTCCTTAGGTGGCGTTTGCGGTGCTGGAGGGTCACGCGCTCAGGCTCGACGCGGAGCACAGCGGCGCGGCCGCGCATCGTGAGCTTCAGGATCACAGCCCCGGAGTTGCCGCCCCGGAGGGGTTCTGCGGTCTCGATCGGCGCGGAGCCGAACGTGGTCCTCAGCGCCGCTCGAACATCATCTTGCCGGTGTGCGGGGACGAGGGCGCCAAGGTCGGCATTGGCGCCCATCGCCGCCCTTAGGAAATCCGAACCCGGGCCGTGCTTTCCGGCAGATCGGTCCCGAACGCGCGCTGGTAGAACTCAGCGACCGTGCCGCGCTCCAGCTCGTCGCACTTGTTGAGGAAGGTCATGCGGAAGGCCAAGCCGAGGTCGCCGCCGAAGATCTGGGCGTTCTGGGCCCAGGTGATCACGGTGCGCGGGCTCATCACGGTGGAGATGTCGCCGTTCATGAAGGCGTTGCGGGTCATGTCGGCGACGCGGACCATGGCGGCGATCTTGCGACGACCCTCGGCATCGGACCATTCCGGCACCTTGGCAGAGACGATGTCGGCCTCCACGTCGTGGTCGAGATAGTTCAGGGTGGTGACGATGTTCCAGCGGTCCATCTGGCCCTGATTGATCTGCTGGGTGCCATGATACAGGCCCGAGGTGTCCCCCAGACCGATGGTATTGGTCGTGGCGAACAGCCGGAACCACTTATTCGGCCGGATGACCCGGTTCTGGTCCAGCAGGGTCAGGCGGCCCTGCGCCTCTAGCACGCGCTGGATCACGAACATCACGTCAGGGCGGCCGGCGTCGTACTCGTCGAAAACGAGGGCGATGGGCCGCTGGATGGCCCAGGGCAGCATGCCTTCGCGGAACTCGGTGATCTGCTTGCCATCCTTCAGCACGATGGCGTCCTTGCCGACAAGGTCGATGCGGCTGACGTGGCTGTCGAGGTTCACGCGGACGAGGGGCCAGTTGAGGCGCGCGGCGACCTGTTCGATATGGGTCGACTTGCCGGTGCCGTGATAGCCCTGGACCATGACCCGGCGGTCGTGGGCGAAGCCGGCGCAGATCGCCAGCG
>JANPKX010000284.1:0-1882 GCA_031426235.1 Alphaproteobacteria bacterium
TCATCCAGTCGTTCAAGAGCTTCGCGGCCTCGGAGAGCTTCACCGAGACCCAGATCATCGGGCGCCGCTACCAGTTCGAGGACCTGCTCTCGGCCTTCCTGCTGAGGCTGCGCGACCACGCCGGGGCCGACATGGCCGACCTGCCGAAACGGGTGATCGTCGGGCGGCCGGTGATCTTCGCCGGCGGCATGCCCAATGAGCAACTGGCGCTTGAGCGCTACGAGATCGCCTTCAAGCGCATGGGCGTGAAGGAGGTGCTCTACGCCTATGAGCCCGTCGGCGCGGCCTTCTTCTTCGCCCGCGCGCTCAAGGAGGACGCCACCGTGTTGGTCGGCGACTTCGGCGGCGGCACCTCGGACTTCTCCATCATAAGGTTCGAGCGTCACGCGGGCGAGATGCGGGCCATTCCCCTGGGCAGGGCTGGCGTGGGGGTCGCGGGCGATGCCTTCGATTACCGGATCATCGACAGCCTGGTCTCGCCGGAACTGGGCAAGGGCAGCGACTACACCTCGCTGAGCAAGGTGCTGCCAATCCCTAACCGCTACTACGCCGCCTTCGCCCGCTGGGACCAGCTGGCGCTGATGCGCGCCGGGCGCGACATGCGCGAGATCCGGCGGCTGGTGCGCGATGCGGTGGAGCCCGAAAAGATCGCCCGCCTGGTGGAGACTCTGGACGAGAACTACGGCTACCGCCTCTACCGCGCCGTCTCCCACCTGAAGGAAGCCCTGTCCGCAGCCGACACAGCCGAGTTCAGGTTCCAGGCCGGCTCCATCGACATTACCCGACAGGTGCCCCGCGCGACCTTCGAGGGCTGGATCGCCCCTGAGCTCGCTCAGATCGAGACCGCGGTCGACGCAGCCCTGGCTGACGCCAGGCTGGGCGCAGGCGAGATCGACCGTGTCTTTCTCACTGGCGGCTCCTCCCTGGTGCCAGCCGTTCGCGCCATCTTCCACCGGCGCTTCGCCAGCGAGCGCATCGAGACCGGCGCAGAGCTGGAATCCATCGCCGCCGGACTGGCGCTGATGGGCCGAGAGCGCGACCTGACCCGCTGGACCACACGGGCGTAGATCTTCTCCAGATCGCTCGCGGTCGGCGTCTGTCGTTCCTTGGTTTGCAAGACGCGCCCCATAGGCATAGCTTTGCCTTCGACGTTGGATGGGGGGCTATCCGTGTCGGACCAACGCGAGCTGACGCCGGCGTATTCGCTCTACCTGGACGCGCTTCGTTTCGTCGCGGCGGCGGCCGTCTACATCAATCACATCGTGAAGTTTCCATTCCTGCCGGCGGCGCAAGACGCGCCCAGCATCTGGTCCCTCCTGGAGGCGTACGGCGCTCCGGCGGTCACCATCTTCTTCGTGCTTTCGGGATTCGTGATCGCCTACGTCGTCGACACGCGCGAACGCGATGCGCGCAGCTACACGATAAGCCGGGTATCGCGGCTGTACTCGGTGGTTGCGCCCGCCGTCCTTCTGACGCTCGTCCTGGACGTCTGGGGCGCATACATCGACCCGACCCTCTACGCCCATCGCGTGGTCTCGCCGAAGCCGATGACGGCCGAAGGCTACATCGTCTCGTTCTTCCTCGTGAATGAGTTCCAAATACTTGGCTTCCACGGCATCGCACCCGGGAGCAACGGACCCTGGTGGTCGCTCAGCTTCGAGGCGGCGTATTATCTGCTAGCCGGCGTCGTCCTGTTTACACGGCCGCGGTTCGCGATTCCGATCGCCGCACTGTTGTTGCTGGCCGTGGGAAAGACCATCGCGGTTCTCCTGCCGCTCTGGGTTCTGGGTTTACTGCTGTATCGATATCGCGAGCCTTTGGCGCGCGCCCTACGCTGGCCGGCCTTCTGGTGGGGTTTGTCCACGGTCGCGATCCTTGCCGC
>JANPKX010000285.1:0-4768 GCA_031426235.1 Alphaproteobacteria bacterium
CCGCCCGACTCCAGGCGCACGGCCAGCGCCAGGGTGAGCAGCATCGGCGAGGCCAAAGTCAGGCCCGCCAGCGCCACGATGATGTCGAACGCCCGCTTCAGCACCCGCCCTTGTTAGCGTGGCCGGCCGGGTCGCGCCACGTCAGGTGTCTGAAGCCGGATCGTTGAGGTTCGGCTTGCGGGTCCGGGGCCGGGTCGCCGAGGCCAGCGGCGGGGCGAAATCGGCCTGCGGCCCCGGCGCGGCGCTTCCGGCCGCGTCCAGAACGAGATCGTCGACGACCGGCATGGTCTCGGCCGGCGGCACGGCATCCATCATGTCGCGCGCCTGGGCCTCGACAGTCTCGGGCTCGGGCTCCGGAGGCGCGCCGAACGCTTCCGAGGCGCCGGACTCCGCCACCGGGGGCGCGGTGGAGGGCTCGGGAACCAAGGCCTCGAAGGCCGGCGTTTCGATGGCCGACGGTTCAAGAATCGCGACCGCCTCTTCGCGCTCCGGTTCAGGCGTTCGGGCGCCGAAAGGGCTCGCGTAGAACGCTTCCAGATTGGTCGCGCGGGTCCAGCGGGTCATCCACCAGAACGCTACGCCGCCGGCGGCGGCGACGGCGAAGAGGCCCCAGAGTGGCGACGCCGCGCCCACCATCATCGCCGCGCCGCCCTGCGGTTGGCGGTAGTTGTAGTCGTTGAAATCGGTCATCGTCGGATCCTGCGTCACACCGGATTGTGCAACGCAACATAACATGGCCAGTTCCGCTGCGTGTGCGAACCTATTGTGGCGGTATGCGATAGACCCGGGTTTCGCCGCTTTCGCCCAACGTCTCAGCGACCCAGCCGCAGATCGCGCCAAGCGGAACCTGCAGATCGGCCCCGCCCACGAGCACCACCGCACAGCCATTCATCGCCATCGGATCGGTCAGCGGCCTCATGCGGCACTCGGCCACGGTCAGCGGGGCGTCTGTGGCGTCTTCCAGCGCACCCAGGAAGCTATCCAGGGTCTGCAGGTCTTTTATGGGGAGCCAGACCAGCACCTGCGCCCGCGCGTTGCGCGCCCGCACCGCGGACACGGTCTCCACGATCTTGGCGTAGTCGTCAGCCTTCTCGAACGGAGGATCGATCAGCACCAGCACCCGTCCGGCAGTCGGAGTGTGGGCGAGGGCGGCCGCATAGCCGTCCGTGCACAAGGCGCGCGCATTGCCATGCGGCTTCAGCGCCAGGGCGAGGGCCGCGTGTTCGTCCGGGCGCAGTTCACAGGCGATGTAGCGGTCTGCGGGCCGAAGGCGTCGCGCAATGAGCAGGGGCGAGCCCGGATAGCGCCGCACCTGCCCGTCGTTCAGGACCGAGACCTCGCGCGTGAGCGGCGCGAACTCCGCCGGCGCATCACTGGCGGCCATCAACCGGACGATCCCGAACTCGGACTCGCCCGACGCCTTGGCCTCGACGCCGGTCAGGTCATAGAGCCCGCGGCCGGCGTGCGTGTCGATGACCGTCAGAGGTCCCCGATCCTTCTGAATCTCGGCCAGCAGGCGCAGAAGCGCCGCGTGCTTCACGAGGTCGGCGAAGTTTCCAGCGTGAAAAGCGTGTCGATAGTTCAAAGCAGCTTGGACCTCCGGACGGGAACTGGCGTCGCCATACCACGTTGCGGCCCCGCGTGGAGACCAGGCGATGCCGAACGATGCAAGCAATGAAGCCCTGCCGCCAGGTTTGGCCTATGTCAGTGACCAGGATCCTGGTCTGACGCGCCGCAGGACGCGAAATGGGATCTTCACCTACCACACCTCCGACGCAGTTCGGGTCACCGATCCGGCGACCCTCGACAGAATTCGGGCGCTGGTGATTCCCCCCGCCTGGACCGAAGTGTGGATCAGCCCGAAAGCCAACGGCCATATCCAGTCTACGGGCCGGGACGAGCGCGGCCGCAAACAGTACCGCTATCACACCCGCTGGCGTGAGGTGCGCGACGGCGGCAAGTACGATCGGGTGATCGCCTTCGGCCGCGCCCTGCCCCGCCTTCGCAAGCGGGTCGAGGCCGACCTCTCTCGTCGGGGCTTGCCGCGTGAGAAGGTGCTTGCGGCTGTCATCCGGGTGATGGAACTGACCCTGATCCGTATTGGCAACGTGGAGTACGCCAGGACCAACAAGAGCTTCGGCCTTACGACCCTGCGTGACCGCCACGTCAAGGTCGGCGGCCAGGGGGCGGTGTTCGAGTTCCGCGGCAAGAGCGGCAAAGTGCACACCACCGGCTTCAACGATCGCCGCCTGGCGCGGATCGTCAAGGCCTGCCAGGACCTCCCCGGCCAGCACCTGTTTCAATACATCGACGACGACGGCCATCGCCGGGCCGTCGAGTCGGCCGACGTCAACGCCTATATCCGCGAGGCGCTCGGGGCGGAGTTTTCGGCCAAGGACTTCCGGACCTGGGCCGGCACCGTTGCCGCGGTCCAGGCGCTGGTCCAACCCGAATGCGCCGACCTGGATGGCGCCAAGCGGCACATGAACACCTGCGTGAAGGCGGTCGCTGAGCTGCTGGGCAACACCGCCGCGGTCGCCCGCAGCGCCTACATCCACCCAGCGGTGTTCGACGCCTATGCCTCGGGGACCCTCAGTCTTCGGTCGGCCGCGTCCGAGCGGGCTTTCGAGCTGGCGGTCCTGCGATTCCTCGAATCGGCCCGTAAGCTCGGCCAGGCCTGACGCCGGGCTCGCCCACGGCGGCGCTTGCCGCTAGCCTGGCGCGGCGCGGCGGAGATGGCGATGGACGTTCAGGCTTATCTGGATCGGGTGGGGTTCAAGGGCGCGCCGCGGCCCGACCTGGCGACCTTGCGCGCTCTGCACCGCGGCCACGCCCTGTCGATTTCCTATGAGAACCTGGACGTCCAGCTCGGCCGCCCGACGACGCCCGACCCGCTGGCCGCCTTCGACAAGATCGTCCACCGACGGCGCGGCGGCTGGTGCTACGAGATGAACGGCGTGCTGGGCGCCGTGTTGAGCGAGATCGGGTTCAAAGTCACGCGCCTCGCCGGCGGGGTCGCGCGCACCCTGCGCGGCGACGCGGCCATCGGCAACCACCTGGTCCTGCTTGTCGAGCTGGACGACGGACCCTGGATTGCCGACGTGGGCTTCGGCGACGGGCCGCGCGATCCCTACCCGTTGCAGGAGGGCTCCATCGTCAGCGACGGCTACGTCTATGAGCTGGCCAGGGTCGATGCCGATTGGTGGCGTCTGACCAACCATCCGCTGGGCGGCGCGCCGAACTTCGACTTCACGCTGGAGCCCGCCGATCCGGCGCACCTGGCGGCCAAATGCCACGAACTGCAGACGTCTCCGGCCTCGATCTTCGTCATGACCGCCATCGCCCAGCGCCACATGGGCGATGAGATCCGCCTGCTGCGCGGCCGCGCCTTCCGCCGGCTGCGCCTGGATCGCCAGGAGAACCTGCTCCTCGACAGCGCGGCTGACTTCGTGGCGCTGCTGCGCCGGGAGTTCGAGCTTGACGTACCTGAGGCCGCAGCAATCTGGCCGAACGTTCTCGCCCGGCACGACGAGCTGTTCCCCCCGCCCCCGCGGGTCAGCGACGGAGGCTGAAGCCCACCCGCACAGTCCGTGGCGCGGCATAGCTCTCCACGCCATCGGCGGTCTCTCCGACCTCCAGATCGCCGTCGGCGAGGTTCTCCACCGCCAGATAAACCTCCGTGGTCGCGCTCAGCGACCAGTTGGCCCTGGCGTCGAGCTGAACGCCGGGGCTGAGGCGGCGGGTGTTGAGGTCATCCTCCCAACGGGCGCTCTCGTAGCGCAGATCCGCCGAGAGCCGGAGCGCCGGCATCGGCCGCACATCGAGCCCGCCGGTCATCGTGATCTTCGGGGTCTGCGCTGGGCGCAAGCCCGTCAGTTGCGCGGCCCGCGCGCCGCCGCGCACCTCGGCGTCCGTATACGCCCCGGCCAGCCGCCAGTTCGCCTGATCGCCGAGGTCTCCGGCGGCCTCGCCCTCGACCCCCCAGGCCTGGATCTCGCCCACGTTCTGTCGTTGCCGCAGCGTTCCGCCCGCCGGGACGAAGCCGGCGATGGGGAAGGTCCCCGGCCCGACACCCAGGGTGACGTTGGCCACCGGATCGCGCAGCACGTTGTAGAAGACGTCGGCGCTCCAGCGCACGGGACCCTCGCCGCCCACACCCGCCTCGAGCCCGCGCAGGGTCTCCGGCTTCAGTCGCGGATTGGACTCTGTGATGTCGTTGCCCACCCGGAACGGACGGTGCAGTTCGTTCAAGGTCGGCGGCCGGAACCCGGCATAGGCGGCGGCGCGCACGTGCACCGCCTCCGACACCGCATAGCGCACCCCCAGGCGGCCGGTCGGCGTGGTGTCGGACCGGTCCGGGAACGCCTGATTCAGCGTGATCGCCCCGTTCGCGCGGTCGCGCTCGATCCGCACGGCGTCAGAAGCGCGCGAGCGGTCCAGCCTCAGGCCGCCGGTGACGATCCATGGACCCTCGTCATAGGCCGCCTCGGCGTAGGCCCCATAGACCAGGGTACGGCCGCCGGCGGCCCGGTCACGGGTGAAGGCGCCGTTCACCACCCGGAAGCGCTCGTGTTCCGTACCTCGCGCCGCGCGCAGGTCGGCCCCGACCTCGAACGCAGCTTCGCCAAGCCGCCCCTGCCAGGCCGCGTTAAGCCCATAGCCCGTCGCGGGCGTCCGATATTGGTCGTTCGCCGGCGTGGTCGTCGCGCGGCTCGCCGCCCCCGCCCCGGACGAGGTCTTCCGGTTGCTGCCGCGAACCCCGCCCTGC
>JANPKX010000286.1:0-1940 GCA_031426235.1 Alphaproteobacteria bacterium
CGTCATGCCTCAGGAAGTCCGCGAGACGCTGACCCTATATCTGACCGGTAAGATAGACAGTTGGTACATGCGTCGAGATCGTCCCGGGGGTGATCTTCGTGTTCAACCTGACCGATCCGCGGGAGGTCGAACGGCTGCTGGACGCCTTGCCTTTGGGGCGGGAGGGCCTGATGGACTTCGAGGTTATACCGGTCGGTCCGCTTGCGCCTCTCGGCCTTCTTGCCGGGGCGCCGCCGACTTAGATTACAGCGTTTGGGCCGTGGCTACCCCGCTTCCGCCACGGCCCTCAGAGCGGGCAGGGCCACCGCGTGCCAGGCCCGGCCCAGGCCGCCCCGTATCGCCTCGGTTTCATGGTCCTCGAACTGGTCCCAACCGGAGTGGATCAGCTTGACATGGGTGCCGCCGGCGATGCGCCGCAGCCGGATGTCGACCCAGGTGTCGGGCACGTCCGGGAAGCCCCAACTGAAGGTCAGCCGGCGCGGCGCGTCCAGAATCTCGATGCGGCAGACGATGGCCTCGGTGATGTCGCCGGCCAGCCGCCGGGACCGGTCCGGCTGCAGATAGAAAAGATGCCCCGCGATCGGCTGGAAGCGAAGGCAGCCCATCCACTGGACCACCTGTTCGGGCCGGCTCAGAGCCTTCCAGACCCGCTCGCGCGGGGCGGCGATCTCGATGATCGACTGGACGTCTTCGACCATGCCCCGCGTCTGCGGGGCCGCCGCGCGTCCGTCAAGCCTTGCCCCGGCGGCGCCTCGCGGTAAAACGGATTCAAACACGCGTAAGACGAGGCAGGGAAAACAGCATGGCCGAAGCCGCCGAACAGGCTCGCGAACTGGCCAATACCGGCACCAAGGCGGTGGCCGAGAGCCATCGCTTCGACGAGGCGGCCTTGATCGCCTGGATGCAGGCCAACGTCGAGGGCTTCGCCGGTCCGCTCGAGGTCCGCCAGTTCAAGGGTGGCCAATCCAACCCGACCTATCAGCTGATCACCCCAGGCAAGAGCTACGTGCTGCGCCGCAAGCCGCCAGGCAAGCTGCTGCCCAGCGCCCACGCCGTCGACCGCGAGTTCAAGGTGATCTCGGCGCTTTATCCGACCGGCTTTCCGGTCGCCAAGCCCTACGGCCTGTGCACCGACGACAGCGTTATCGGGACGTGGTTCTACATTATGGACATGGTGGAGGGGCGCATCCTGTGGGACCAGAGCCTGCCGGCCTCTGCCCCGGCCGAGCGGAACGCCATCTTCAAGGCCAAGATCAAGACCCTGGCGGACCTACACAACACCGACGTGGAGGCCGTGGGCCTGTCCGACTACGGCCGCCCAGGCAACTACATGTCCCGCCAGGTGGACCGCTGGACCAAGCAGTACAAGGCCTCCGAGACCGTCCACATCCCGGAGGTCGAGCGGCTGATCGAATGGCTGCCCAGAACGGTCCCTGCCCAGGAGCGCACCTCGGTGGTGCACGGGGACTACCGGCTCGACAACATGATCTTTCACCCCACGGAGGCTCGCGTCGTCGCGGTGCTGGACTGGGAGCTGGGCACGCTGGGTGAGCCCCTGGCCGACTTCACCTATGTGCTGATGAACTGGATCAACGGCACGGTCTCGACGATCCCTGACCTCAAGGCCCACGGAATTCCGACCCTGGATGAGGCGGTGGCGTACTACTGCAGCCTGACGGGGCGCAGCGGACTGCCTGACCTCAACTGGTACTTCGCCTACAACGCCTTCCGGCTCGTCGGCATCCTGCAGGGCATCCTCGGCCGGGTGCGCGACGGGACCGCAAACCACCCCGACGCCGCCAACATGGCGCCGCGGGTGACCAGTCTGGCGCAGATGAGCTGGGCCTACGCCCAGAAGGCCGGCGCCAGCTAGGTCCGCACGAACCACGCCCAGGGAGGGGCCGCCGATGAGTGTCGCCGAAAAGACTCCGGACACCCTG
>JANPKX010000287.1:0-2382 GCA_031426235.1 Alphaproteobacteria bacterium
CTCGCCGAGTTCGAGCGCCGGCTGACGCTGTACTCGATCCTGGGCCTGATCCTGCTGGTCGGCGGGTTCGTCGCGCTCAAGGTGTTTCTCTAGTCGGGCGATTGAGGCCATAAGGGGAAGGCTAATGACTGCGCTCCGACCCTTTCTCGAACGCTGGCGCCTATGCGCCGTGCTGATCGCGGCGACCATGCTGGCCACCGCTCACGCCTTCGAGACCTTTGGCGGTTATGCGCCCTGCACGCTTTGTCTTCGCCAGCGGGAGGTCTACTGGGCGATTCTGTGGGGCGGCCTGATCTTCATGGCCCTGGTGCGGACGCCGGGCGGGCCGCGGTGGCGCGAGGCGACATGCTGGGTCCTTGGGCTGGCGTTCCTCGCAGGCGCCGGCGTCGCGATCTATCACGCCGGTGCGGAGTGGAAGTTCTGGCCTGGACCGCAGGCCTGCGCTTCAGGCGCCGGCGGGGTCAATGCCGCCGACATGGCCGCCTTCCTGGACGGCGCCAAGGTGCGGCCGCCGGCGTGCGACGAGGCCCCCTGGGTCTTCGCCGGCCTTTCGATGGCGGGCTGGAACGCCGTGATGTCCCTGGCGTTCGCCGCACTGAGCGCCGCGGCGGCGCTGCGCGAGCGAGGCAAACAATGAGCGGCAGGCCGATCCCACCCCGCCCTGGGCGCGGCGCTAGCGCGGCGCGGCTGGCGGAAATCCTGCGGGTGGATCATGCCGGCGAGCTGGCGGCCGTGCAGATCTATCGCGGCCAGCGGGCGGTGATGGGCGAGACGCCGCTGGGCCGCCGTTTTGCCGGGCTTGCAGACCAGGAGGGCGTCCACCTCGCCCGCTTCGACCAGCTGCTGACCGAGCGCCGGGTGCGACCCACGGCCATGGCGCCCGTCTGGCGACTGGCCGGCTTCGCGCTGGGCGCCGGCACCGCCCTGTTGGGCGAAAAAGCCGCGCACGCCTGCACCGAGGCGGTGGAGAGCGTCATCGAGCAGCACTACGCAGATCAGATCGAAGAGCTTGCCGCGCGCGACCCGGAGCTTTGCGCCGAACTGTCCCAGTTCCGCGACGAGGAGCTGATACACCGCGATGAAGCGGTCGCCGACGGCGCCCGCGAGGCGCCGGGCTATCGCCTGCTGTCCGCGGTGATCGGCGCTGGCTGCCGCGCGGCGATCAAGATCAGCGAAAAAGTCTAGGCCGGAAACCGCGCTGCGGTCGCCTCCAGCGACAGGTCCAGTCCATTGGCTATGTAGGCGACCGTCCGGTAGAAACCGCACAGGAGCATGATCTCCAGGATCTGGTCGTGACTGTAATGCACGCTCAGTGTGGCGAACTCCTCCTCGCTCAAGGTCGCGCGGCCATCCAGCGCCTCGACGGCGGCGAGCAAGGACCGCTCGGCATCATTCCAGACCGGCGCCGCGGAGCCGTCGGCCGCTGTCGCGGCGATCTCTGGCGGCGACAGCCGCGCCGCCGCCGCGAAGATCGCGACATGGACGCCCCATTCGTATTCGCACCGCGTCAGGCCGCAGGTGCGATGGATCACGAGCTCACGGTCGCGAAGGCTCAGCGGTCCTGTATCCAGCAGCGACGCGGCGCGGAACTTGCGCCACGCGCGTTCGCTGGTCGCCAGCGTGCGGAACAGCAGCAGCGGCGGGGCGCCGCGCATGACGGCGTCAAAACTGGTCTGCACGTCGGCCGAATACGGCGCCTCCAGCGGGGAAATCCTTGGCACGGCACACTTCTCCTGCTACGTTTTCGATAGCATGCACGCTACATTTTCTGTAACGGCGGTCAAGTCTCGTGCCTGATCGGCGCGTCCGCGGCTCACAGACCGGACGGCCGATCATGGCCCTCCTGGATCTGCTGGGGCGGAGATGGACCCTTCGAATCCTTTGGGAACTGCGCGAAGGCGCCCTGACGGCGCGGGCGCTTCGTGCAGCGTGCGATGACGCTTCGCCGTCGGTGCTGCAGGCCCGCCTGTCAGACCTTCGCGAGGCGCGGCTGGTGAACCACGCGGCCGGACAAGGGTACGCGCTGACCCCCGAGGGACGCGACCTGCTCGCCGCCTTCGCGCCGCTCTACACCTTCGCCGACCGCTGGAGCTTCAATCCACAGGACAATTCATCGGAAGGCTGAGCCGACTCAAATACTTTCGATAAGACCCTGGTCAGATCCTTTCGGTTCTGTTTTTGTTCCTTTCAGGGAGTCAGACCATGGCGGACGGAAACAGGCAGCAACTGGCGCGCGAGTGGGGCTATGGCGAGGCGCGGCTAGGCTGGGCCACTGCGGCGCGGTCCAGCCTTTGGGCGCGGTGCGGCTGCGGGCGTGAGGCGGTGATCGACCCGGGTCCATGGTTGGCGCAGGGGCTGGGCCGCCAGACGCTGATCGGCTTC
>JANPKX010000288.1:0-2768 GCA_031426235.1 Alphaproteobacteria bacterium
GAGCCGTTCGCGCCGTACGGGTTCGCGGCCCACGAGGTCGACGGCAAGAAGCTGGGCGTGATGGGCGCGGCCGCGATCATCTTCTTCGCCTTCTACGGCTTCGACGCCATTTCCACGGCGGCCGAGGAAGCGCGCGATCCCAAGCGGGACCTCACGATCGGCATCGTGGGGTCCATGGCGCTGTGCACCCTGATCTACATGGTCGTCGCCGCCGTAGCCCTGGGCGCCGTCCCGTTCGAGGCCTTCTCCAGGAGCCCTGAGCCCCTGGCCTATGTGCTCAAGCAGTTGGGCCATCCCCAAGCCGCCGCCCTGATCGCCGGAGCCGCTGTCGTCGCCATGCCGACGGTGATCATGGTCTTCATGTTCGGCCAGAGCCGGGTCTTCTTCGCCATGGCGCGTGACGGGCTGCTGCCCCGCAGGCTCGCGGTGGTCGGCGCGCGGGGAGTGCCGTCGACCGTGACGATCCTGACCGGTGTGATCGCGGCCGTTATCGCGGGGGTCATGCCCCTGGATGAGATCGCGTCCCTGGCCAATGCCGGCACCCTGGCCGCCTTCATCGCCACCGCCTGCGCCGTCATGATGCTGCGGAAGCGCGCGCCGGAGCTGACGCGACCCTTCCGGACGCCGCTCGTGTGGCTCATCGGGCCGGCCTGCGTCGTGGGTTGCCTCTACCTGTTCACCAGCCTGACGGCGAAAACGATGGGCTTCTTCGTCGCCTGGAACGCAATTGGCGTGGTGGTCTACCTTGCCTATGGCCGGGTGAAGAGCCGCCTCGCCGAGGACGCGCCGCCATGATCGAGGACGGCACAACGGCTTCGGCCGACGGCGCCCGTGCGGCCATGCGGCTGGGTACGGACTACCTCCTGCGGACGCTGAAGGACCTGGGCGAACTGCTGGACGGCGAACTCCTGACCGCCCTGGTGGCGTTGGCGCTAGGCCAGGCCAACGTGGCGCATTTCGATCCGCCGGACAGACCCGGCCCCTACGGCGATCTCGCGGCGATCCCGCCGGATGCCGCGCGGCGTCCGGTCAGCGTCCTGTCCTTGTCCGCCAGCCTTGGGCTGCCCTACGAAACCACCCGACGGCACGTGGAGAAGCTGGTGCGGATGGGTGTGTGCGAGCGGATCAAGGGCGGCGTGATCATTCCCGCCCGCGCCATCGACAACGACGCGCACCGCCAGGTCCTGATCGCGCACCTGGGCAATCTCCGGCGGCTGGTCCGCGGACTCCGCGCCGCTGGCCTGGCTATCGACTGAGGGTCGAAGACAACCGCTGTTACCCGAAACGGGGTCCAAATCGCGCGCAATCCCAGCCGCTGCGCCTAGTGTCCGCGTCCGATCATGGGGGCTGGGGATGAGTCGGTCGACGATGGCCACACTGGCGGCGCTGGCGGGGATGTTCGCCGCTCTGGCGGTCTGGGCGTCGCAGGACGAGTCTCAGGCGCGCAGCCAGGGCGGCCCCGCGTCGGCGTCGCAGAGCGGTGACCTGCGCTGACGGCCACGCGGCGCATCACGCCACGGCCTTCAATTCGGCGATGATGTCCGCCATGGCGGCCTGCCAGGAGCGGGGCGTGACCCCGAACACCTGGCTGAGCCGGGTCAGGTCCATTGTCGCGCGCAGCGGCCGTCGGGCCGGCGTGACATAGTCCGAAGTCTTCTGGCCGGCGACGTCTGGAGCCGCCTCGCCGAGGGCTTCGGCGAAGATCGCCTGCGCGAAGCCCCGCCACGTGACCTCGCCGGCGTTGGCGAAATGCACCACGCCGAACACCGGATCGCCGGTCTGGGCGGCCGCAAGCCGCGGCGCCTGGTTCAGGATGAAGCCCGCGAGGTCGCTCGCCGCGGTCGGCCGGCCCGACTGGTCGTCCACGACCTTCAGGGGCCCACCGGCAGCCGCGACGCGCAGCATCGTCTTGATGAAGTTCTTGCCGTGCGCGGAGACCACCCACGAGGTGCGGATGTTCAGCGATCGCGGGCACCCCGCCGACACGAGCGTCTCGCCTTCCAGTTTGGTGCGCCCATAGGCGTTCAACGGATTGGTGGAGGCGTCTTCGGCATAAGGGGCGCCGCCCGCGCCATCGAACACGTAGTCGGTCGAGACATTGACCACCGAAGCGCCGACCGCCGCCGCGGCTTGCGCAATGGCGCCCGGGCTCACCGCGTTGACGGTGCGCGCCACCTCGATCTCGCTTTCGGCAAGGTCGACAGCCGTGTAGGCCGCCGCGATCACCACCAGGTCGGGCTGCGCCTCGGCAACGGCTCTCGCCGCGGCGGCAGGGTCGGCAAGGTCGCAATCGGCTCGACTCAGCGCCGTGATCGCGACCCGATGGGCCACGGACTGGCGGATCAACTCGGTCGCAAGCTGGCCCGAGGTTCCGAACTGCAGGATCTTGACGCTCATAGGGCCGTCATAGCCGGAAAGTGCGCGGCCTCAAGCGTAGCGCTTGAATGGCGCCCGGCCCGCCCTTTAGAAGATGGGGTCTGGCAAGTGCGCCGCCATCGGGCGTGGGGGAGTTCACGGTCGTGACGGCGGAGGCGGCAACGACACGCGGCGCGGGCGGTGGCCCGCCATCGGGAATCGGCGGGCGGCGCGGCCCGGACCTGACCACCGGGCCGATCGGCCGCACTTTGATCCTCTTCGCCCTGCCCGTGATGGGCACGAACATCCTGCAGTCGGTCAACGGATCGGCCAATGCCGTCTGGGTGAGTCACGTCCTGGGCGCATCGGCGCTGACGGCGATCTCGAACTCGAACCAGATCTACTTCCTGATG
>JANPKX010000289.1:0-3700 GCA_031426235.1 Alphaproteobacteria bacterium
AGGTCCGCGCCGATCAGGATAGGCCGCCGGCGGGACCGGTCGATGAAGCTCCCCGACGTCAGCCCGACGATCAGGGCCGCCGCGCTTCCCGCCGCCGCCAGGACGCCCAGGGCGCCGGGCGCGGCCGCGAGGGTCGTGACCGCCAGGATCGGGAGGCCTTCGCGGGTGATGCGGGCGCCGAAGGCCGAGATGGCCTGGGCCAGCCACAGCCGGACGAAGTCGCGGTGGCGCCAGAGGGAGACGGGGGATGACATCGATGAGCCAGGTCATATGGCGGTCGCAGGACCGCGGAACCATGCTTGCGCACGGGTTCGAGGATGAGCCAATGTCCAGGCCGCCGCGCGGGCTCACCGGGCCAAGTTAGACGGCGCGGGGGACCGTCTTGTCAAGCTTGGGCGAGGAAGGCGGCGATCTCGCCGTCGCTGCGGACGATCAGCACGCGGCGCATGGCCTGCCTCCCCGGTCTGATTGTACGTTACGCGGATCGTGAATCGAGAGCCTGAATGTCCAAGCCCCTGGTCCTGATCTCAGCCCGGATCCTCACGCCGCTGAAGGGCGCGCTGGCCAGCGAGGCCTATGACGTCGCCTTCGCCTGGGACCTGCCCGAGGCGGATCGCCCGAGGGTGCGGGCGCTCGCGCATGTGGGCGAGGTCGGGCTGGACCCCGCCTTTCTGGAGAGCCTGCCGAACCTGGGCCTGATCGCGGTGGTCAGCGCCGGGTACGAGGGCGTGGATGTGGCCTGGTGCCGGGCGCGAGGGATCGAGGTAACGGCCGCCGATGGGGTGAACGCCGACGACGTGGCCGACCACGCCATGGGTCTGCTGCTGGCGGGCTCGCGCGACATGCACGTGCACGACCGTGCGATCCGGGAGGGCCGCTGGCGCCTGGAGGACCGGCTGGCGCCCCAGCCCAGCCTGACCGGCCGCACCCTGGGCATCGTCGGCCTTGGCCACATCGGCAGGGCGATCGCCCGCCGGGCGGAGGCGTGCCGCCTGGATGTGTGCTGGTGGGGGCCGCGGGCCAAGGCGGCCCCTTGGCCGATGGCCGATAGCCTGCTGGCGCTCGCCGAAGCCAGCGACATCCTGGTGCTCGCCTGTCCCGGCGGGCCGGAGACGCGGGGCCTCGTCTCCGCCGCGGTCATCGAGGCCGTGGGGCCGGGCGGCATGATCGTCAACGTCGCGCGCGGCTCCGTCGTCGACGAGGACGCCCTGGTCGCGGCGCTGAAGGGCGGTCGGCTGGGCCGCGCCGCGCTGGACGTGTTCGAGACTGAGCCGACGCCCGCCGCCCGCTGGGCGGGTGTGCCCAATGTGCTGCTCACCCCGCACCGGGCGGGCGGCACCAGCGAGGGCGTGCCCAACATGGTCGCCAAGGCGCTGGAGAACCTGAACCGCTTCCTGGACGGCCGGCCCTTGCTGTCGCCGGTCACCTGACGCCGGACTGCGCTTAACGGTTCGAAAGGTCGGGGCGTGATCAAAGGCGCGAGGCCGCCGCCTGCGGATTTGCCCTTGACGCGAAGTCGCATAAGGATATCCTTATATGACTATGAAGCTCCGGCCCGAACACGTCCTAGATGTCCTGCGCGCGGCCGGTGAGCCGACGCGGCTGCGCATCCTGATGCTGCTGGCCCTCGAGGAACTGGCGGTCCTGGAGCTCTGCCGGGTGCTGGAGCAGAGCCAGCCGCGCGTCTCACGGCACCTGAAGCTGCTGGCGGAGGCGGGCCTCGTGGAGCGGTTCCCGGACGGCGCGTGGGTGTTCTACCGGTTGGCCGCGGACGGCCAGCCCGGCGACCTCGTGCAACTGATCCTGGAGAGCGTCGAGACGGATGATCCGGACCTGGCCCGCGACGCGCGCCGGCTCGAGGCGGTGCGCCACGAACGCGCGGCGGCGGCGGCGGACTATTTCGCCGAGAACGCCGGCCATTGGGACACGCTGCGCTCGCTCTATGTCTCCGACACCGACGTCGAGGCGGAAATTGTCCGGATCGCCGGTCGCGGCCCGTTCCGACGGCTCGTGGACCTGGGCGCCGGCACCGGCCGCATGCTGACGCTGCTAGGGCCCTGCGCACGCCAGGCCGTGGGCCTGGACCTGTCGCACCAGATGCTGAACATCGCGCGCCGCCAGACGGCCGCTGCCGGCCTGACCCACGTGGAACTGCGCCACGGCGACATCCTCGATACCGGGCTGCCCGAGGGCAACGCCGACCTGGTGGTGGTGCATCAGGTGCTGCACTACCTGGGCGACCCTGCCGCCGCGGTGCGCGAGGCCGGCCGCCTCGTCGAGGACGGCGGCCAGCTGATCATCGTCGACTTCGCCCCGCACGGGCTGGAGTACCTGCGCGAGAAGCACCAGCACCGCCGACTGGGCTTCTCGGCCGACGAGATGACCCGCTGGCTGGCCGAGGCGGGCCTGCCGGACGTGACCCACACCGCCCTGCCGCCGACGCGGGCCGATGGCCTGACGGTGGATATCTGGGCCGCCCGGCGCGCGCCCGGTCTGCAGAGGAACGCCGCATGAGCCCGCAACGCCGCGCCACTGATGGCCCTGGGGCCTCCCTGGGACCGGTCGCCCGCGCCGGCATCGGCGGCCGGCCGCGCCCCAGCGTCTCGTTCGAGTTCTCACCGCCCAAGGGCCCGAAGTCCGAGGAGGCCCTGTGGGAGGCGATCCGGCGGCTCGAGCCGTTGAACCCCTCCTTCGTCTCGGTGACCTACGGCGCCGGCGGCTCCACTCGCGAGCGCACCCACCGCACGGTCGTGCGGATGCTGCACGAGACCACTCTCAGGCCCGCCGCCCACCTGACCTGCGTCGAGGCCTCGCGCGCCGAGGTGGACGAGGTGGTCCGTGATTACTGGAACGCCGGCATCCGCCACATCGTCGCGCTGCGCGGCGACCCGCCGGGCTCGCTGGGCGGCGCCTACGCACCCCGCACGGACGGCTACCAGAACGCCACCGAGCTGACCGCCGGCATCAAGGCTGCCGCGCCGTTCGAGGTGAGTGTCGGGCTCTACCCCCAGATCCACCCCGAGAGCCCGTCGGTGGACCACGACATCATGGTGCTGAAGGCCAAGGTGGACGCCGGGGCGACGCGGGCGATCAGCAACTTCTTCTTCGACATCGACGGCTACCTGCGGTTCATCGACAAGGTGCGCAAGGCGGGCGTGACCATCCCGATCCTGCCCGGGATCATGCCGGTGTCGAGCTTTTCCGGCCTCAGCAACATGGCCCAGCGGATCGGGGTGACCATCCCGGGCTGGATGGGCAACCTGTTCGACGGCCTGGACGAGGACCCCGAGACCCGCAAGCTGATCGCCGCCTCGGTCGCCGCCGAGATGTGCGCGCGGCTGCTGGAGGAGGGCTATGCCGACTTCCACTTCTACACGCTGAACCGCGCGGACCTGGTCTATGCGATCTGCCGGGTGCTTGGCGTGCGCGAAGAGCCAATCCAACCCCATCAGGAGGCCGCGGCATGAGCCGGCAGGACCGAATCGCCGAGCTCAAGGCAGCGGCGAAAGCGCGCGTGCTGATCCTCGACGGGTCATGGGGCGTGATGTTCCAGAAGCGCGGGCTCACCGAGGCCGACTATCGCGGCGACCGCTTCCTGGACCATCCGGGCCAGATGAAGGGCAACAACGACATCCTGTGCCTGACCCGGCCGGACATCGTGGCTGACCTGCACGACCAGTACTACGCCGCCGGCGCGGAT
>JANPKX010000290.1:0-2725 GCA_031426235.1 Alphaproteobacteria bacterium
TTCGATCGCGATGCGCAGCTCGTTGAACTGGCGCAGCAGGTCGAGCGAGAACTTGCGTTCCAGCATCCAGCGCAGCACATCGGGGTCGAACAGGTTCCAGGCGCGCGGCGGCTGGACAGTGGTGCCCTTGCGCGGGCGCGCGACCAGCAGGCCCTTGGCGGTCAGCATCTTGACCGCCTCGCGAACGATCGGTCGGCTGGCGCCGAAGCGCACGCAAAGCTCGGCCTCGACGGGGAACGGGCTGTCCAGGGTGTAACGCGCGGTGACGATCTCGCGGCCCAGGGCGTCCACAATCCGCTGGGTCAGGTTGCGCGGGCTGCGAGGCCTGATCGCGCCGGCCAATCGCCTAGAACCCCGCCGCGCGATAGGCGGCAACCAGATCGCGAGCTCGCCGGCCGACGTCCTGCGGGCTGCGGCCAGGCGAATAGAGCGCGCCCCCGAACCCGAACCCGCTCGCCCCCGCGCCGCGCCAGCCCGCCATGGTGTCGGTGTCGATGCCTCCGACCGGGAAGACGGGCACGCCGGCCGGCAAAACCGCCCGGACCGCTTTCAGCCCTGCCGGTCCGGCGATCTCGGCGGGGAACAGCTTCAAGCCATCTGCGCCCGCCGCCAGGGCCCGCAAGGCCTCGGTCGGGCTGAGGAAAGCCGGCAGCGAAACCAGCCCCGCCGCCTTGGCCGCGCGGATGACCTCGGGATTGGCGTCCGGCGAGATCGCGAGGCGTCCGCCCGCATCGGCCAGCCGGGCGGCATCGAGGGGGTCCAGCACTGTGCCCGCGCCGATCAGCGCCACCTCGCCCATCGCGTCCGCCAGCCGCCGGATGCTCTCGAACGGCTCGGGCGAGTTGAGCGGCACCTCGATGCAGCGGAAGCCGTTCTCGATCAGCGCCCGGCCCACGGCGACCACCTCGTCCGGGGTCACGCCGCGCAGGATGGCGATCAGCGGCAGGTCGGTGAGCAAATCCTGGAGGGTCACGCCAAGGCCTTTCCGATGGTCCACAATCCGCGCGCAATGGCCGCGTCGGCGTCCAGGATCGTGACGTCCTCGACGCCCGCCATGCTCAGCACCGTCTGGTAGCGGGCGCTCAGGTGGGATGCGCCGATCAGCGCCAGTGGTCCGTTCACCTCACCCCGCATGGCGGCGACCTCGGAGCCGATCAGCAGCCCCGAGAGATAGGCCGCCGCCGCCTCGGCGGCCAGGCCGCCAAGCAAGACCTCCGCGCGCGTCGAGAACAACGTCATCGATAGGGCGGGGTTTTCAAGGCCCCGAGCCGCGCCACGGGCGAACGCCGCCTCGTCGTGCGGCGCGTCGGCGGCGGCCAGGACGCCCAGCAGGGAGTGGGCCAGCAGCACGGCGTACAACTCCCCGGTCATCGCGGTGCGAAAGCGCTCAATCCTGCCGCCGCTTAAGGCGGCCCATTTGCAATGGGTGCCGGGAGACACGACGCAGCCCTCGCTGAGGCCGGCCCCGAGTATCTTGGTTTCCTCGCCGCGCATCACGTCGGCGGGTTGCCCGCCAGCCGACATCGACAGGCCGGGGACAATGAAGCTCCGTCCGAGCCGCGTCGGCACGGGCGTCAGGGCGCCGGCCAGAGCCTTAGGGTCGGCCGGGCACGGCAGGTAGGGCGCCTCGCGCCAGCCATTGCGACTGCCGATCATCCCGCACATGACGATCACTGGCGCGGACTCGGCCCAGTCGCCGATCAGCTCGACCAACACGTCCTCGAACGCGGAAGGGGTTGGCGGCGCCGCGAAGGTGGTGATCCCGCGGGGCGACTGCCGGCGGTCGACCACCGCGCCGTCGTCCGAGAAGTGGTAGGCCCGCAGATTGCTGGAGCCCCAGTCGACGCCGATCATCCTGCGAACTCCGTTGCGCCAAGGCCGCGAACGCCAGGCTCGACCTCGAACAGCGCGCCCGCCGACGGCTCATCCTCGCAGCCGATGCTGGCCGAGGTCACGAACATCCGGTCCAGGTCGGGCCCTGCGAACACGCAGCTGGTGATGTTGGAAGCCGGCAATGTAATCGATTTCAGGAGCGTGCCTTCGGGCGAGAACCGGCTGACGCCGCCGCCGCCCCAGTGGGCGATCCACAGGCAGCCTTCGGCGTCGGTGGTCATGCCATCCGGATAGCCCCAGGCTTCGGCAAACGTCAGCCAGACCCGGCGGTTGGACAACGCCCCATCCGCGGAAAGATCAAAGGCGTAGACGGTGCGAGCCGCGGAATCGGTGTGGTAGAGCGTGGCGCCGTCCGGGCTGAACGTCGGACCGTTGGTCACGCGGTAGCCGTCGTCGCAGCGCGACCAGCGGTGGTCGGCGCCCAGGCGGTAGAGCGCGCCGCTGGCGACCTGTTCGGCGTCGTCCATGGAGCCCGCCCAGATCCGCCCCCAAGGGTCCACCTTGGCGTCGTTCAGCCGATTGCCGGGACGCTCGAGTTCCGGATCGCCCAGGGGCTGCACGGCGCCGGTCGCCGGATCAAGGATCGCAAAGCCGCTTTGCAGGCCCGCGATGAGGTCTGTGCGCCCCGCCCTCGGTAGGACCCATCCGACAGGCTCGCTCAGGGTCAGCGTGGCGACTTGGCCTCCCGCCAGATCCAGCCGGTGCACCGCACAGCCCTTGATATCGACCCAGGCCACCGCGCCGGGCCCGGCGAGCCAGACCGGCCCCTCGCCGAGCCGGTCGCGCCCCTCGCGTCTGACGACTGCGTACCGATCCACGAAAGCTCCCGGGT
>JANPKX010000291.1:0-9063 GCA_031426235.1 Alphaproteobacteria bacterium
GAAGCCGATAGCCTGGGACAGTTGGCGGAATTCAGAGTTGGTAACCGAGATATCGGTGCTGAGCTTGATCCGCATGCCGGCGGCGTCGTCGGCAGAATTGCCGTTCAGCGATCCATGAATGTTGAGCTGATCGAAGCGCAGGTTCCTCGAGTTATCGATCCCGATCGCCTCGTTCTTGAGGCTCGGGCGGATGTCGAACTCGAGCTGCGAAAAGGTGAACCCGCTGCTGTTGCGGATCGCGAGGTCAGTGATCACGGCCTGGTGAGCGGCGTCGGCCGACTTCACCGTCACCATACCGCCCACGTTGACGTCGCGCATCGAGACGCCGCTGTACGTGCCCTCGCGCAGTAGGATGGTGTCGCCCGATTGGGCGGTCTTCAGCGCGGCATTGAGACCCGCCGTGTTGCTGACCGTGATCGTTGGCATATCCGCTCTCCACCATCGGGCTGGCCCGAATAAATGCTGTCCGGATGCGAGTGCATCGGGAATAGAGCTCACTATTAGCGGCATCGAATTTGCGTACCGGTTAAACGAAATGATTAACTGAATGACTATCGAACTGTATAAACATACAATTTAGACAGCTTATTACTGTTTCAAAGAGAAACATTCTTAGTATTCGATAGTTTCGGTCGCGCTAACCGATGCGGGGGGCGAAATCGAAGCGGGATAGCCTCCGGATTGCGCAGACGCTGTCGCCAGCCTTCGCCGCGCGGCCACCGGACCCTACCCGCCGACGATGTCAGGAATGAGTCGTCGGGCGAGCCGGCGGTCATCCCGAGGCCTGCCCTGGCGCGGCGGATTCGGCCGGCCTTAGCGATTTATAGAGAGCTGATGCAGCCTTATGTCTTCGGTCGGCCAACGCTTGACGCTGCGCCTAGAATGCCTTCGGCGCATGACATAGAAGACCTCGGGCGGGGGGCCACGGTGAGCAGCGGATCATGTCCCTAGACCTTGACGAGCCGACGAAACTTCGGCCGACGCTGAGACCTTTCGACATACGGGTGAGGTCCAGGGCGCGCACGGCGCTGAAGCTGGCGGGCATTGGCCTGTTGGCCGTCATCATGCTGGTCTACGGCTTCTACTACGCCCTCACCACGCCGTGGATGCTCGTGCAATTCATGCTTCCTCTAGGTGGCATGATTTTGCTGGTCATTTGGATGCTGCCGGAGGCTCGCCAACCCCCGACGACAATGATGGAGCGCCTCTTCTTCGCTCTGCTCGTCGTGATGTTCCTGTGGCCAAACTATCTGGCGTTTGCATTCTCGGGCCTGCCCTGGATCACGCTCATACGCCTGACCGGATTTCCGATGGTGCTGAGCCTCTTGGTCTGCATCTCTGTTTCCAAGACGTTTCGTGACGAGATCTCGGAAGTTATTCGCGCGGCCCCATGGTTGACGCGAGCGGTTATTGCCTTCGCGACCATCATGTTACTGTCCGTCGCGATGTCTCAGACAGCCATGGCGTCAGTCCAGAAGCTCATCGTCGGGGCCGTAAACTGGATCGCTATCTACTTTGTCAGTGCATACATTCTCTCCAAGCCTGGGAGAATGATGCGTTGGGCAACCATCTTGCTGATAGCAGTTTTGGCCGTCTCAGTGGTGGGTGTTCTGGAGGCCCGCTTCTCTAAGATTCCGTGGTCGGGAAACATACCCTCGTTCGTGAAGGTTGACCCGCTGGTCAGCAGCATTCTGTCGGGCTCGTACCGGACCGCAACGGGCGAGTATCGCGTGAAGGGCACTTCGACAACCGCTCTCGGCTTTGCCGAGTTCCTGGCGATTTCAATGCCGTTCGTCATGCACCTCGCATTCGGTCCGTTCTCACGTCGGATCCGGTGGGTTGCGTTCGCAACTGTGCCCCTGGCATTCGTCGTCATCGAGTCGACCGGTTCCCGCCTCGGCATGGTCGGGAGCGGCATAGGCGTGCTGCTCTACACGTTCGCCTGGAGCTACCATCGCTGGCGCTCGCAGAAGATGGGGCTGGTGGGCCCGGCCATGTTGATGGCCTACCCGGCGCTGGCATCTCTGGTCCTTGTCGCGAGCTTCACCGTCACCAGACTGCGAACGCGGGTCTGGGGTGGCGGCGCTACCGCAGCGAGTGATGCAGGTCGACAGATGCAGATAGATGTCGCACTGCCGAAAATCGCCAATAATCCCATCGGGTATGGAATCGGCCGTGCCGCGGAAACTCTTGGAATTCGCGGCAGCGGCGACAAACTCACCATCGACAACTATTATCTCGCTATCGCTCTGGAGTACGGAATAATTGGATTCATCGTCTTCTATGGCATGCTTGTGCTCGGAATAGTCTACGGCGTCCGTGGCTTTCTCAAGCGATCAGATGATCCGGAAGTCTCGTTTCTGATCCCATGTGCGATTTCCATGACCAGCTTCTTCGTCGTCAAATGGGTTTTTGCGCAGCAGGACAACCACCCGCTGATATTCATGATGCTCGGTGCGACTTGCGCACTCTGCTGGCGCCTGCGGAAAGAAGCGCAGGAGTCCAAAACAGCAGCGACCGCGGCGATTGCGCCTAAGGCGTTACCAACCCTGCAACCCATCTGAGGTGCCTGTGCTTAGACCGCTGGCCGAAACCATAATCCAAGGTCCCGATTTCCGGGGTCGCAGACGCTTGCTCAAGCTGCTGTTCCGTGGGCTCGCCGGCCGCCCAATCCGCTCGCGGTATGGCCCCTTGATGTGCCTACGGCCCGACGACTACACCAACCAGTGTGCCGTGATCGGCATGGATCATGTCGACTACGATGACGTGTTCAATGAAGTAAGTCAGATGACGTCAGGCATGGCGTTCATCGACATCGGCGCCAACGCCGGCCTGTTCTCCATGGTCGCGGGCTCGCGCGTCGGACCGTCCGGGGCCGTCGTGGCGTTCGAACCGTCTATCCGCATTTTCCGCGACCTTGTGGACAATGCGGTGATGAACGGACTGGCGAACTTCTATCCGATCAATGCCGCTATAGGGTCCAGCCTCGGCCTGGCACGCTTCGCCTCGGATGAGACGCGGCACAGCGGCGGAGGCCACCTTGATGCCGAGGGCACGGTGCAAGTTCTGCAGGTAGACGGGTTCGTCTACGGCCCCATACTGCATACACTAATCGGGGACCGCCCCACGGTCATCAAGATCGACGTAGAAGGCGCGGAAGACCTGGTGGTCGGGGCCCTGCATGACCTGCTGGCGCGCCATCAGGTACAGAAGGTGATTGCCGAAATCGACCCCCGCTATCTCGAGCGGTTTGGAACGAGCGCCGCAGGGTTGTATGAGAAATTCGAGCGGGCCGGCCTGCGGCCGCGGCGAGAGCTGAACGCGGCAGCGCACTACAACGAGATTTTCGAGCGCTAGTCGTCCCGCGACTGACCTACTTGACGACCCTGCGCCGCAGGGCCTGCAAGGTTCGCGCCGTCTCACCAGGCGATGTCCCGTAGGCCAGCGCCAGAGCGCCGACGGCGGTTGCGACGGCGAGCAGCGGGATGCGCCAGAGCAGACTTCCGCCGGTCGATACCGACCACACGGCCAGCGCCGCCAGACCGCACAGTAGCAGGACTGGCGCGATCCCGGACATCAGATCGCGAGAAGCATTGCGGTTGATGATCGCCAGGCTGATCAGGAGCGTAACGGCTTCGCCGACGACGAAGCCGATCACCAGGCCCTGCAGCCCGCCGATCAGAACAAGGCCGGCATAGCCAATTGGCAAGGTGAGCAGGCGCACGATCGTCGAGGCGAGGATTCCACCGCTGGCTCCAAGCGATAACGAGATCGTGGACGGCCACGCGCGCAGGAACCGAAGCACCTGCAGAAAGCCGATGAGCCCGATGAGCTGGGCGGTCGCATGATACTTGGCGCCGTAGAGTATGCTTACGGCCAGTGGGCCGAGGAAGGCGAAGCCAACCACCATCACGAGGCCCATGATCAACGACGCGACGGTGAACTCGTAGACGACGCCCTTTGCACGCAGGTCGCCATGCTGATGGTAGAATTTCGCCAGCGGCGGAATGTAAATCGTGCCCAGCCACTTCAGCAAAGCACTGCTTGGCGAGGCTACCAGGACCAGGATCGCCGAATAGATGCCCAAAGCGACGGGCCCGATCTCACGCGAGATGAACAACCTGTCCGCCTGCGCCGCCAGGAACAGCAGGGGTCCATTGATCAAAAGGGGCCAACCAAAGCTCCAGAACCGTTGCAGATACGCCCGGTCCCAATTGAACCGATACGGCGTCCGCGTCAGCAGGTGCGAGGCGCCCGCAAGCACCACGCTGCGCGCCAGCAAGCCAGCGACGATCGCCAGGTGGGAGCGGGTGAGAACCGCCACCCCGACCGCCACCGCCAGCGACGCCGCGTCGGCAAGCATGAGGTTGATCGCCTCTGGCCGAAAGTTGCCTTCGCGTTGCACCATTCGGACGCCGCGATGCAGGAAACCGCCCGCAAACGACGCCAAGGCGAGCCCCAGGATCGCGAGCCAGCCTGCGCGCAAGCCGAAGATGTCGGACAAGGCTGGCCCGAGCACGAGCAGCAGGGCCGCGGTCATGACTCCGCGGGCCAAAGTGACGCTGTGCGCCGCGGCGAGCAACGGTCGGGCGTCTTCATCCTTCGCCTGGACCAGCAGGTTTTGAGGACCGGCGTTGCTGAAGGTATCGAGGAAATTGATCGTCAGGATGATGATCGCCGCGATCCCAAACTCCTCAGGCCCGAGCAGACGCGCGACCAGCACGTTGCGCGCAAGCGCGAACAGTTGGCCCACGATCGACGCATAGAGGGAGAGGCGTCGACCGCCTTTCTGGTGAGGCGCGGCGCTTTCGGGATCGGACGGGCTCATGGCGTGGACAGGACCGGAGCCGAGATCTGCATCACGCCCGCGCTGACCTTGGAAGCAGGGATTGGCCCAGGTTGGCGGCGAAACGCACCCAGTTCATTGGTCGACCCGGATGTAGGCGGATAGCGCGCCGGAGCAGGCGATCCGCCAGCCTTGGCTTCCCGAGGCGACCGATCGACGTGCCGATGCGGCCGAAGTGGTGAGCGAGCGTGCGCGGATCGACGTCATCCTGGCGGTTGAGCTTGAGCAGTATTCGAAGTTGCGAGCGCACCATGTTCTTCCGGAGCGTCGAGATGCTGTCATCCTGAATGTAGCAAATGACCAGGGGCTCGGCGATGAACCGGACCTGGGTGTGCCTGACCAGGCGCAGCGAAAAATCCCAGTCCACGCTGTTCACCAGCAGGGTATCGAAGTAGCCCACGTGATCGAGGGCCGAGCGCGAGAACATAAGCGTCTGCGGGCTCATCAGATTCTGCAGGTGGGTCATCCTGACGTAATCGCGGGAACCCTCTGGCCCATCAATCTGCGGTACGCAGCAGACGCGGCCGGTTCCGAAGACACGCGCTTCGTCACGCCCGTAGAGGACCTTGATGTGAAACACGGAGACATCGCGCTCGCCCGACGCCTGGGCCACCTCGACCTGGCGCTCCAGCTTGTCGCTCAGCCACTCGTCGTCGCTATCCTGGAAAGCGATGTAGTCGCCTGTAGCGGCCTTCAGGCCATGATTGCGCGCCGCCGACGCCCCCTGGTTCCGGTCGAGCGGCAGGTAGCGGACCCGGGGATCTGTAAAGCCGGCCATGACCTCGGCTGTATTGTCGACCGAGCCGTCGTCCACAACGAGGAGTTCCAGGTTGTCGTAGCCTTGGTTCAACACGCTGCGGATCGCTCGGCCCAGGGTGCGCGCGCGGTTGTACGTCGGCAGAACGACGCTGACCAAAGGCCTATTGTCCATATCCATCACTCAGGTTCGCTCGGCGTGCGCCGTCGCAGGGTTGGAAGGTCGGCTTGCCGGGGAGTCTCGCAACAGAAGCTTAAGGGCGTCGATCATTCGCCAGACTCGGATCGCATACAGGACGCAAACGCCGCCTAGCCGCTGCGCCGCGGTGTGGAGCTTACGGCTCAAAAGCACCCGAGGCGTGTGCACGATCGCCGAGGCCGGCAAGAGAAGGCTGCGCATCAGCCAGCGAAAACGGCGGCCAGGACGGCCTTCGGAAAGGCCGTAGGTCTCGACATTCAGCCGCCGCCATTTGCGTGTCAGCTCAGACCAGTCGCGCCGGGCTGGGTGACCAACGACCGCCAGTGGGGCGTAGCCGAGCCGATATCCGAAACTCTGAGCGCGCTTCGACCACTCATAGTCTTCCGAGATCCCCACTCGAAAGCCGCCCACGTGATCGAACAGGCTTCTGGCGCAGAACAAGTTGCCCGAGCCCGTGAAACCCTTCTTCTCAATGTAGGTCTTGAAGTCGAAGGCGAAGACCCGCTCGAAGGCTTCGGTCGGCGTCATGGCCATCTCGTCGCCAACCAATACGCTGACGTGGCCCCCGACGAAGTCGTAGTCTTGCAGCGCTCGGACCCCGGCTTCCAGCCATCCCCGCTCGGGCACGCAATCGGAGTCGGTGAACGCGAGAATCTGGTTGCTCGACCTCGCTACCGCAGCGTTGCGCGCTGGGCCTGCGCCCTGCTCTTCAGCCAGGATCACCATGGCGCTCTGACCCGCGACCGCGCGAACCTGCTCCAGGCCGCAGCGCGAGTTGTTATCTGCCACGATGATCTCGACCCGCGACAGCGGATAGGTCTGCTGCGCGAGCGCGCGAAGGCAAGTCTCGAGCCCCTCAAGGTCGTTGTAGTGGGGAATGATGACGGACACCGTCGGGCTTGGGGGTAAGACTGTTTCAGCCGCCATAAGGCACCGGGGGCGATGGTGGGCGTCTATTCTCGAACACAGTCACAGGCCTCTTTGGCGAGTACGAAGGGCGACGCGTCTTCACCAGCCGTTTACGCGAATATCCTGAATGCGGGATCACTCTAACAGGATCGTTCCAACGATGCGTAAACGCCGGCCACGGGATGAGGCCATAGCGGAAGCAGAGCGTGGGGATCGCCGGCGGCTCCGGGTGTGTCTTGCCGCCTCCGGGGGTGGGCACCTGCGTCAGTTGCTCGATCTCGAGCCCGTTTGGTCACGCCATGACTACCACTTCGTCACCGAAGACACCGCGCTCGGCCGCAGTCTCGGCGACGAGCACCCCGTCGCGTTCGTCGCGCACTACGGATGGGGTCAGGCAAAGCTTGGCGCCCCACTGAAGATGCTGCGTGGCGCCGTGGCGAACCTCGTGTCGTCGATCGCCATCGTCGCACGACATCGCCCGGAGGTGGTGATCACCACGGGCGCCGCCGCCGTGTTTTTCACCGTGCTCTTGGCTCGAGTGCTGGGCGCGCAGGTGATTGTCATCGAGTCCTTCGCGCGATTTGAGCACGCCTCTCTATTCGGCCGGATGACATCGCGCATCGCCAGCGCGTTCGTGGTCCAGTCCGCCCAGCTGGCGCGCCACTATCCCCGGGCCCAGTTTTTCGACCCCTTGAAGCGACTGGAAGGGGTGGCCCCGCCGAAGCAACCACTGCTGTTTGCCACGGTTGGCGCTATCCTGCCCTTCGACCGGCTCGTGTCAGCCGTCGCCGAGGTCAACGCCAGCGGAGACATCGAAGAGCGGATCCTGATACAGACCGGCGCCGGGGGCGTACGCCCTTCGGGCCTGGATGTGGTCGAAAGCCTACCCTTCAGCGATCTGCAGACCTTGCTGCGGGACGCCTCGGTCGTGGTTTGCCATGGGGGAACGGGATCGATCATCACCGCTCTGCGAGAGGGCTGCCACGTGATCGCGATGCCGCGTCTGCAGCGCCTCGGTGAGGTTTACGACGACCACCAGGCCGAGATCGTCGAGGCCTTCGAGGCCCGAGGACTCGTCCTATCCGCTCACGATGCCGACGGTCTGCGCCGCGCCCTGGCCATGACGAAGACGCGGGAGCGGGTGCTGGCGACGACGGATCCCGTGGCCCTCCGGAATTTCCTCGATGAACATCTCTCGGCTCGTGCGGCGCGAGGAAAATGACTACAAGCGCCACGCCTAGCGGGCGCGAATGCGCCATAAAGGCGCGGCATAGGATTAAGCAAGCTGAAGGTAAAATAGGCGCAGAGAGCCTTAGAGTCAGGGATGCCCGCATCCAGGGCCTGTCTGGCAGCGAAGCAAGGTGGAGGTTTGGTTGGCCCGTTGGTGGAACATGGGAGCGCTGTTCAAGTCGCGCCGACCCGCGAAGGGTGCGAAGCCGCGGCCGCTCGTCCCGGCTGCCGCTGAGATGACGGGCGCGGCGATGCCGCTGACGCGCGCGCATGGCGTGCGCCAGCCCGAGTCCGATCTGCCCCGATTCCAGTCCACCGCCAGCGATCAACCGAGCATTCGGACCGGCAATCGGCTGGCCACGATGCGCGCGAAGCTGCGCCATGCCTTCACGCCGTCCCAACCCGTTGGGGATCGCCGCATGTTCGCCGGACGCGAGGAGACCTTGCAGACGGTCATTCGCGCGATCGAGGATCAGCGGCTGCACGTCGTCGTCTACGGCGAGCGCGGCATCGGCAAGACCTCCATCCTGCACATGCTGACGCAGGCGGCGAGCGAAGCGCGCTATATCGTCATCTACACATCCTGCGGCGCCAACTCGAACTTCGACGACACGTTCCGCGCTGCGGCCCACGATATTCCCATCCTCTTCCACTCGGGTTTCGCGCCGACGACCGAACAGGCCGAGAAGGGCGCCACGCTCGCCGATCTGCTTCCGGCTGGTCCCGTCACACCGCGATTGTTCAGCGACCTCTGCGCGAAGCTCACAGGCACGCGGGTCCTGATCGTGCTCGACGAGTTCGATCGTTGCGAAGCGGGGGCCTTTCGTCGGGATATCGCGGAACTGATCAAGAACCTCTCGGATCGGCTCGGCCGCGTGCAATTGGTGCTGGCCGGTGTCGCCGCCGACTTGACGGGCCTCGTCGCCCACATCCCCTCCATCCGACGAAACATCATGGCGCTGCGGGTGCCGAAGATGGTCGACGAGGAGATTCTCGAAATCGTCGCCAATGGTGAGCGCGAGGCCGGTATGTCGTTCGAGACCGCCGCCAGCGAGCTGATCGTGGCCGTGTCACGCGGCTCCCCCTACGTGGCCAACTTGCTGGGGCACCACGCGGGGCAGGC